>DASQXU010000174.1:0-3491 GCA_035639555.1 Thermoleophilaceae bacterium | reverse complement strand
GCGAGCAGGCGTACATACTGCTCAGCACGGCGCCCATCGAGGTCCGCTACAGCGGGCTCGTGGACATTCCCAACGCCTGCTGCTCGGTCTACGTCCCCACGGAGATCTTCGAGCAGGACGTCTACCCCTCGTAAAGCAGCCCGCGAGACGAGACGGGAGGTCGAAGACCCATGCCCGTATACGAGTTCGAATGCGAGCGATGCGGATCGTTCGATCAGTTCCGCGACCATCGATCGGCCGCCGAGCCGATGGCCTGCCCCTCCTGCGGCGCCCCCGCCCGACGCCGGTACTCGGGCGTGTACCTCAACACGAAGGGGTGGCTTCGGGGAGCGGCGAATCCGGAGCTTCAGGAGCGGATCGAGCGCTCCCACACCGGTGAGCCGAGGGTCGTGAACCGCTCGCCGGGCGCAGGCGAGGGCTCCGAGGGCGGCATCCAAAGCTCGAGAGGACGCCCCTGGATGATCGGTCACTGACGCGGGCTAGCTCGCGAGCAGCTCCTTCAGCGCGTCGTCGATGAACTTCGTGTCGGTGTCGTTGAGCCCGCCACCGGCGAAGTGGCCCCAGACGCCGGGGATCACGCGCAGCTCCGCCTCGGCCGAAGCCATGTGGCGGACGGCGAACTCCTCGTCCTCCGGCGGGAAGTAGAGGTCCTTCTCCGCGGGCATCACGATCGTCTTGGCCCTGATCGACTCGAGCGCCTTCACGTGGTCGCCGCCGAAGCCTGGCGTCTGGCCGATGTCGCCGTTCTGCCAGGTCCAGAGCATGGTGAGCAGGTTGTTGGCGTCGCGCCGGTCGAGAAAGAAGCCCTCCCAGAAGCCGACGAGGAAGTCCTCGAGCGAGGAGTAGCCGAGCTCCCGGTAGACCTGGTCCCAGTAGAAGGCCTGCGAGAAGCCCCAGCCCGCGTACACCCGCGCCATCGCGCGCAGGCCCCGTGTGGGCTGCTCCTCGTACCAGCCCCCGTTCCACGCCGCGTCGGCGGTGAGCGCCGCCTTGACCCCCTCCAGGAAGACGATGTTGTGCTCGCTCGTCTTCGACGAGCCGCAGAAGGGCAGGATGCGCTTGACCATGTCCGGGAAGCTGACCGCCCACTGGTAGGTCTGGCCGGCTCCCATCGACCAGCCGGTGACGAGCTCGAGCTGCTCGATGCCCAAGTGCTCGGAGACCAGGCGCTGCTGGGCCGTGACGTTGTCGAGGACCGTGGCCCTGGGGAAGCGGGCGCGGTCGTAGGGCGGCGGGGTGTTGCTCGGCGAGGACGAGAGGCCGTTGCCGAGCATGTTGGGGACGATGATGAAGTAGCGGTTCGGGTCGAGCGCCATCCCCTCGCCGATCAGCCACTCGTTCTCCCAGTGGCGGCCCGAGTACCACGTCGGATAGACGATCGCGTTCGACTTCTCCTCGTCGAGGGCCCCGTAGGTCTTGTAGGCGAGCTTCGCCTCGCGCAGCGTCGTCCCTAGTCGGAGCCGGACGTCGCCGAGCTCGAATATCTCGTGGTCCTCCTGCCTATCCGCCATGTCCTCCCTCCCGATCCGGGTCGCTGGTCACCGGGCCGAGGCTACCCGGCCTCGAGACCCGAGTCGCCCCTCTCGGGGGCGGTCGCTACGCTGCCCGTGCCCACCCCAAGGAGGCCGCCGATGCCCACCTCCGCCCCGACCGCCGAGCAGCTAGCGGCGGCGCTGAACCAGCTCGAATCGCGCCTCGCAGACCGGGTCGTGGGGCCGCAGGACGCCGCCTGGAACGAGGCGCGCCGGGCCTGGAACCTGGCCGTCGACCAGCGTCCGGGGGCGGTGGCGACGCCGGAGTCGGCCGACGACGTGGTCGCGGTGGTCGAGATCGCGCGCGAGCACGGCCTACGCGTGGCGCCGCAGGGAACCGGGCACAGCGCCGCCCCGCGGGCGTCGCTCGAGGGAAGCGTCCTTCTCGACACCTCGCGCATGAACCGGGTCGAGATCGACCCCGAGCGCCGCGCCGCTCGCCTGCAGGCGGGCGCCCGCTGGGGGGACGTGGCGGGCGCGGCCGCCGAGCACGGGCTGGCCGGACTATCCGGGTCGGCGCCCGGCATCTGCGTGACCGGATACGCGCTCGGCGGCGGAGCGGGGTGGATGATCCGCCGCTACGGGCTCGCCGCCAACAGCATCCGCGCCGCCGAGGTCGTCACCGCGGACGCCCGGATCGTGCGCGCCGACGCGGGGAGCGAGCCCGACCTGTTCTGGGCGCTGCGCGGTGGCGGCGGAAGCTTCGGCGTCGTCACGGCGCTCGAGCTCGAGCTGTTTCCGATCCGCGAGCTCTACGCGGGCGTGCTCTTCTGGCCGCAAGAGCGCGCGGCCGAGGTGCTGGGCGCCTGGCGCGAGTGGACGGCCGACCTCCCGGAGGAGATGAGCTCGCTTGGGCGCCTGCTGAACGTCCCGCCGCTCGAGGAGATCCCCGAGCCGCTTCGCGGCCGCTCGTTCGTGGTGGTGGAGGCGGCGTGGCTCGGCGATGAGGCCGGCGGCTCGGAGCAGCTGGCGCCGCTGCGCGAGCTCGACCCCGAGATGGACACGTTCGCGATGATTCCCCCGACCGGCTTGGCGGCGCTGCACATGGACCCGCCGGAACCCGTGCCGGGCGCCGGTGACGGGGTGCTGCTGAGCGACCTCCCGGCCGACGGGATCGACGCCCTCCTCGGAGCGGCCGGCCCGGGCACGGGCTCACCGCTGGTCTCGATCGAGGTGCGCCACCTGGGCGGCGCGGCCGGGCGGGCGGATCCCGAGAACGGCGCACGCGCCGCGATCGACGCCGCCTACATCTTGTTCGCGGTGGGGACGGCGATCGGCCTGGAGATGATGCAGGCCGTCGAGCGGCGCATCGATGAAGTCGAGGCGGCGCTTCGGCGCTGGGACGCCGGCCGGTTCCTCACGTTCACCGAGCGGCCGGTCGATCCGGCCCGGATGTTCGGCGACGAGGCCTACCGCCGCCTGCGCGAGATCAAGGCGAAGTTCGACCCGGACAACGTCATCCAGGCAAACCACGAGATCTCGCGGGCGGGGGTCTCCTAGAGCTCGGCGAGCACCTCCCGCGCCGCGCGCTGTCCCGAGCGCACGGCGCCGTCCATGTAGCCGTTCCAGTAGCTGGAGCTCTCGGTGCCCGCCCAGTGGATCCGCCCGACCGGCCGGCGCAGCGCAGGCCCGTAGGCGAGCAGGGTGCCCGGGCCGGCGATCCCCACCGGGCAGCCGCGGCTCCACTCCGACGCCGCCCAGTCGGTCTCGAAGTACTCGCGCGGGCGCGTGGCCTCCCTGCCGAAGAACCTCGAGAGGCTCCGCAGCACGGCGGCGCGTCGCCCGGCGGGGGAGCGGCGCCGGTGAAGGCGCGCCTCATCGCCCCCGATGAAGCCGAACACCACTCCGGGGCGGCCGCTCGGGGGCGAGTCGTCGAAGGTGGCGTTGACCGGCGCAGCCGGCGACAGCGCCATCCCGGTGAGGCCCCTGTCCCGCCAGAACGCCTGGTCGTAGACCGCG
>DASQXU010000173.1:0-2976 GCA_035639555.1 Thermoleophilaceae bacterium | reverse complement strand
CGGATCTGCTCTCCGACGCGGTCGAGCGGCGCGTGATGATTGCGACTCCGGTGACCATGGCGGCCCTGCTGCAGCTGATCGCGCTCGGCTGGCGCGAGGAGGCAATCGGCAAGAGCGCCGAAGAGGTGCGCAAGCTGCGTGTCGAGCTCTGCAAGCGGATCGAGATCTTCAGTTCGCACCTCGCCAAGGAGTCCCGCGGCCTCGCCGCCGCGGTCGAGGCCCACAACGCCGCGGTCGGCTCGTTCGAGAGCAGGCTGCTGCCGACGGTCCGCCGCATCGGCGAGCACGGGATCGCCGCGGCGGAGCGCGTCGAGGCGCCGCCGGTGGTCGAGCGGGCCGTGCGCACCCCGTCGCGTGCGGAGCGCTCCGCCCCCGCGGAGCTTCGGGGCGGGTAGTAGGAGCCCATTCGTTAGGTCAGGAATTCTTGCGTCAGGTGCCGGAAACGGCCGACTTCGCTTGCGCCAGGTCGCCGTTCGCTTGCGGCAGGTACGCTCAGCCAATGCCTCGGATTCGGCTCCGCCAACGGGCCTGCGACCTGACGCAAACGGAGACTTGTAGACCAAGAGGCGAAGCCTCTAGAAGAGGGGGTCGTAGACCCTTGAATCGGGGGTTCGCGGCGGTACGCTGAGGCTCTTTCCAGAGCGCTTTCAAGACGACTCCCGGGCCCAGCCCGACCACATAGCCCGCAGAGCGGGAGCCAGAACAGCGAAGTGTTGACGCCCTGGGCGGCCTAACCGGCTGCCGGGGCGCTTCCCGTTTCTGACCCCCTCCTTTGGCGGTGTGGTCGGGCGCGGCTCGGCCACGAAAGCGCCCTCTACGTGGCAAGGCCCCGAGTTGCGATCGGGGCCTTCGCCGACCCACATCGCGTTGCAGCGCGGTGCGGAGTCCCGATCCACGACGCGGCTCAGGCGCCGCAGAAGGGAGATGCCGTCATGGCCGGCATCGAGGTGCAGCTTATCGACCAGGGCCCCGCGCGGTTCGAGGTCCTGGTCCGAACCGGGGACGGCGAGGAGTTCGCGCTGCCCCGCAACCACCCGGACGTGATCGAGATCGAGGAGCTCGCCTACGGGCGCGTCCTCTCCCAGGAGGTCCGGCCGCTTCCGGCCGGCACGATCCGTGTCAGGGTGCCGTTCGACGAGCACGAGGAGTTCGCCCGGCTCGACGATCAGCTCCCCTCGCTTCTGCCCTTCGTCGAGGACGTCGCCGAGTGTGTCGCCCGGCGGATCCTGGCCTGAGGGGGCGAGGCGATGTTGATCGGCACCTACGTCAAGCAGGGCAGCTACGTGACCGTGGCCGTCGAGTCGGGCCCGAGCGGGCCGGCGCCGGCCAGGGTCGTGCTCGAGCGCTCGGAGCGCCCGGGCTCGAGCTCGGCCGCCGTGGCCTGCGAGCTCCGCACGTTCACCGAGGCCCTCCGCCACGCCGAGGCCCTCGTGCTCGCGCGCGGCGGCTGGCTCGGGGCCGAGGCCGAGGGCCTCGCCGGGAGCCCGGTCGCGCCGGCGGTGGCGCGGCGGATGTTCTCGGAGCCCGAGCTCCGGCGCTACGTCCACCTGCCGGCGCGGGGGCTCCGCGGCCGCTGAGCACGCGAGCGGACAACCAACCAGGGCACCCGGCCTTCCGGGAGGAGGAGACGACCATGCAGTTTCTGATCGAGACCAAGCGCGCCGAGAAGCCCGCCGAGCGGGGCAGGCAGGTCGCCCTAGTCGAGACGCTCACCGACGTCCGAGCCATCGCCGCCGAGCTCGCCGGGCAGGACGCCCAGGGGCTCGGTGAGCCCGAGCGGCTCGCGCCGCCGCTCGAGGGCGAGCTCGCGGGCGAGTGGGGCGAGCTTCGCTTCGGCTCGGCGTGCTGAAGGGGCCAGTTCGCTTGCCGGAGAGGGGAACCGCGACGGGAGTGAAAGCGGCGACGAAAGGTCTGCGCTTCGGCTGGGCCGCCGCGGCGCCGAGCGGCTACGTGCTCCCTGCGAAAATCACAACGATGGAGGAGGACAGAGGAATGAGGGTCACGCTGACCGAGCCCGGGATCGCGGGGTCCTACGAGGTCGTCGAACGGCGTGAGGACGGCACGCTCGTCCTGCGCCCGGACGAGCGCTGGCCGGACACGGAGGAGCGGGCGCGCGAGCTCGCCGAGCGTCACCGGGAGACGCTCGACTACCTGGCCGATCACTAGCGCGGTGTGGCGCCCCGCGCTCGGGGACTACCTCGCCGTGGCCCGGGTGGTGCTCGACCTCGACCACGAGCGGCTGCGGCGGGTCGCCAACATCCCGCTCGCCGGGTCGGCGCTCGCCGCGCCGTTCGCCGAGTTCGCGGGGGAGGAGGCCCACCCGACGCTCGAGCGAAAGGCGGCCGTGCTGCTCGAGCGCCTGGCGCGCAACCACCCGCTCCCGGACGGGAACAAGCGCGCCGCCTTCGTGCTGACGCTGGTCTTCCTCGAGCGCAACGGGCGGCGGTGGGCCTCCCCCGATGTCGGAGAGGATGGCGAGACCGTCCGCCGGGTCGCGGCCGGTGAGCTGGGGGTCGAGGAGCTCGTCGCCTGGGTGCGGCGGCGCAGCCGCCCCGCTTGAGCCGCTTCGGGCCCGAGGGCTGTTGGCCGTCACGGATCGGCAGCGCGCCGCCCTGAGCTGAACCAGCGGCCCTCCGAGCGAGGGCCGCCCGACGCTGCCCACAGGGCAGGAGGTGAGAGATGGACGAACAGCGGGCGGCGGCGCCCTCGGGCCCGCCGTCGCAAGACGATCGACGGATCGCCTGGCCGTTCCGGGCGGGGTTTCCGTCCTCCGACCCGCAGCGGACGCCCCCTACAGGGGCGTTCCGCTGCGCCCATCCAGAGCAAGCCGAGGGCTTGACCCGGCTCGATACGGTCGATCGCCAGGCGATGAGCGCGCAGACCGAGCAGAGGCCAGCCGGGACCACTCAGAGGAGCGCCCTCCGGGCCGCCGATCCCCGGACCGCCGAGCCGCCCGAGCTGCTCGTCGACCAGGAC
>DASQXU010000172.1:0-3971 GCA_035639555.1 Thermoleophilaceae bacterium | reverse complement strand
GCGTTCGCTCGGCGACCCGCCCGGGTCCTCGTCGACGGCGGCGTGCGCACGGGCGCCGACGTCCTCCGCGCGCTCGCCGTCGGCGCCTCGGCCGTCCTCATCGGTCGGCCCTACCTCTGGGGGCTCGCCGCGGGGGGCGCGGAAGGCGTCGCCATGGTCCTGGACGCGTTCGCCGATGACATCCGACAAGTGATGCGGCTGACCGGTGTCCCCTCCCTGAGCGCCGTGGGCGGCGACCTCGTGGTCGACGCCGCGGCGCTCCTCCTGAGGTGAGGACGCCGGTCCGTCGACGCTCCTGCTAGGACCCGCGAGGAGCACGAGGGAGGAGGAGGACGACATTCAGAACGACCGGAACGAGTCCGACGTCATCGGCGGCCGCGACCCGGAGGAGGAAGGGCCGCAGCGCGACGTGATGGGTGGCGAGACGGCCGAGGAACGACAGCGCGAGGGCGAAGGCCCCGAGGAGGGGGCGGTCTGACCCGCAGTGAGCGGAGCACCGCTCGCCGCGGCGGTTACCCTTAGGCTCCGGTGCGCCCATGATGCTGATCGACGATCGAGCGCCTCCTCCTCCGCCCGAGGAGGGCCTGCCACCCTGGGAGCCGAACTGGCGAGTGTGGTGGCGGGTGGCGCTTGCCGTGGCCCTGGGCGCAGCGGCGATCTGGACGAGCGGGCTCGCCGAGGTCATCGCCGCCTTCGGAGCGCTCCTCGCGGCGTGCAGCGCGGCCACGACGGCGATCCCCTACTCCGGCGGTCTCCGCGAGTGGCGCCAGTAGCTCCCCCGTGAGCCGGCGCGGCGGAGCTAGGCCCTCGCGCCGGGGTCTTCGGGCTGTCGTGCGCCGGCGCGACCACCATCCGGCCCGCGTCGAGCTGCTGCGCTGGCCGGAGTCGGGGCAGGCGGCCGACGGGAGCGTGGCGAGCAGGCAGAGCGCACTCGTCGTCCTGCCGCGGAGCGAGCTCGACCGGCTGTGGACGCCGGAGTACCTGGAGCGCCTGGCCCGCACCTACTGGCGCTTCCTGACCCGCATCTCCCTCGGGCTGCTGCGTGTGCTCTACACCCCGACCTCTCGTGAGGTGGTGTTCCTCGGGCGTCCCATCGTGCTGCTCCGCTTCCACGCGCCCGAGTACGAGATCGAGGCGGAGCGCGGCGCGGTCACCTGGCGGATCGACCGCGGCCTGCTCGTCGCGCCGCCCGGGCGCGGCAAGGGCTACCTCAGGATCAGCGTCGGGCGGCTGCCCTGCGGCGAGGATGACCGAGAGGTCGCCGTCGAGGTCACCTCGGAGGTCGCGAGCTTCTATCCGATGATCGCCGTCCTCGGCCCGAACGTGCACGGAAACTGGTTCTCGCGCGTGGGCCTCGCCCTCTACCGGGTCACCCAGCAGCAGATGCACCGGATCGTTACTCACGCCTTCCTCCGCTCGCTCGCCCGACTCGACCTCGCGCCCTCGGTGGTCGGTGCTCTCCGTCCCCGCCCCGAGCTGGCGCCGGACACCGCGACCGGCGCCGGCGGCTCGCAGGCCGGCTAGCCTAGCCGCTCGGCGGTTATCGCGCGGAGCTTGGCCCGGTCGTGGCGGGCCGAGACGCGCCGGACCGTGCCGGAGCGCGAGCGCATGCTGATCGACTCGGTGCTCGCCCCCTCGCGGTCGTAGTGCACGCCGCTGAGCATCTCGCCCTCGGTGACGCCGGTGGCCGCGAAGAAGACGTTCGGGCCGCCGCACAGCCGGTCCCTGTCGAGGACCTCGTCGAGGTCGTAGCCGGCGTCCAGCGCGGCGCGGCGCTCTTCGTCGTTGCGGGGCCACAGGCGGCCGAGGATCTGGCCCCCGATGCACTGGATGGCGGCCGCCGCCAGCACCCCCTCCGGGGTCCCGCCGATCCCCCAAAGGAGGTCGACCGCCGAGTCGGGCGTGACCGCGGCCATGGCGGCGGAGACGTCCCCGTGTGGGATCAGCCGGATGCGCGCGCCGGCCTGGCGGATCTCCTTCATCGCCTCCTCGTGTCGCGGGCGGTCGAGCATGATCACCACCAGGTCGCCCACGTCGGTTCCCTTCTCCCTGGCCATCAGCCGCAGCAGGTCGGGGAGCGGGCGCTCGAGGTCGAGCACGTGCGCGAACTCGCGGGAGGTCGCCATCTTCATCATGTAGACGATCGGGCCGGGGTCGAACATCGCCCCCCGGTCCGCGAGGGCGATCGTCGCGATCGCGTTCGGCATCCCCTTGGCGACGAGGTCGGTGCCCTCGAGCGGATCGACCGCGATGTCGACCTCGGGGGGCGAGCCGTCGCCGATCCGCTCGCCGTTGTAGAGCATCGGCGCCTCGTCCTTCTCCCCCTCGCCGATGACCACGGTGCCGTCCATGCTCACCGTGTCGAGCAGCAGGCGCATCGCGTCGACCGCCGCCTGGTCGGCGGACTCCTTCTCCCCCCGGCCGATCCAGCGGGCGGCGGCCAGGGCGGCGTACTCGGTCGTCCGCACCAGCTCGAGCGCGAGGTTGCGGTCGGGCCGGGTGGGGGCCTCGACCCCGGCGGTTGCCGCCCGGTCGGCCATCAGAACGTCCCCGGCGGCCGGCGGCCCTCCGAGTAGTACGCCTGGCGCAGGTAGCCGGCGACCGCCATCCCGAAGCTCGCGATCAGGGCGATCAGGTAGCCGTAGTCGAGCGAGATCCCGATGGCCGTGGTGTCACCGGAGTCGTGGGGCTTACCGAGGACTATGCCGTTGCTGATGATGAGGATGAAGGCGGTGATCCCCACGACCATCGTCACCTCGCCCGGGCGCCAGGTCAGCTTGTGCCCACGGGCGATGATCCAGGAGAGGATGAACGGCGCCACGCACGCGGCGAGCAGGAGCCAGCGCAGGATCGGGAAGGTGTCCCAGGCGCTCACCGAGGCGCCGTGGCTCGCCCCGTGCAGGTGGGAGTTGGGATTGCTCGCACTGGTCGAGAACCACGGGAGCCATAGCGACCCCAGCAGCACGAGCCCGGAGAGCATCCCGAGCGCCTCGCCGGGCGAGAGCTTCGACACGTCGACGTAGCCGTGACGCCTCTCCACCCTCGACGCTTCCACGTGCCGAACGCTACCGCTCCGCGGTAGACCGGTAAAGGCCCGCCCCGAGCCCAACCGAGATAGGGTGCCCGCGCTGATGGCTCGCCGCTTCGGACTCTCGCTCGAGCTGCCGGGGCTCGGCCTGGCCGAGCAGGCCCCGATCATCCGAGCGGCCGAGCAGGCCGGCTACACGGACGGCTGGCCGGGCGAGGTCTCGGGCCCGGATGGGTTCACCCCGGTCGCCCTGGCGGCGACCTGCACCGAGCGGATGCGACTCGGAACGGGGGTGGTCAGCGCCTTCACCCGTGGCCCGGCCGTGCTCGCCCAGCACGCCGCCGCGCTCCAGGAGCTCTCGGGCGGGCGCTTCTGCCTCGGGATCGGCTCCTCCTCGAACGTGATCGTCGAGCACTGGAACGGAATCCCCTTCGAGCGCCCGCTCAGCCGGGTGCGCGAGGTGGTCGAGTTCCTGCGCGCCGCGCTCGCCGGGGAGCGAGCCGGCCCGGGCGGGTTCAAGCTCGAGCGCCCGCCCGAGCAACCGGTCCCGATAGTGGTCGCCGCGCTGCGGGGCAGGATGCTCCGCACCGCGGCCGCGCTCGGAGACGGCGCCTTCCTCAACTTCCTTCCCCTCGCCTCGACCGAGCGGGTGATCTCGGAGCTCCGGGCCGGGGAGCGGGAGGCCGGCAAGGAGCAGGGCTCGGTCGAGTCGCTCTGCCGCTTCTTCTGCATCCAGGGCGAGCCCGAGCAAGCCCTCGGCATCGCCCGAAGGATGTTCTGCGCGTACGCGACCGTCCCGGTGTACGAGGCGTTCTTCCGCTGGCTCGGCTACGGCGAGGCGATCGACCCGATGGTCGAGGCCTGGCGGGCGAAGGACCGCACCAGGGCGCTCGAGCTGGTCCCCACCGAGCTCGTGGAGGACATCTTCATCCTCGGCGACGCC
>DASQXU010000171.1:0-19949 GCA_035639555.1 Thermoleophilaceae bacterium | reverse complement strand
GCGGGCGGTGGTCGCGCACCCGGCCCTTGCCGATCGGCACGCGGCCCAGCGGGAAGCGCAGCCCGTCGCCGCCCGGACCCCGGCCGGGCCTCGGGTCGGGGCCGCCTCCGCCACCACCGTCGTCGCCGGGTGAATCGTCCTCGTCATCCCGCAGCCGGAAGAACCAGATCAGCCACACGATCAACAGGCCCACGTCGAAGACCCTGAAGCCGACCATGAAGATCCACCCCTCCGTGGTCACGGCCCGATGCTACCGCGGCACGCGAGCATCTTGAAGGGTCCGGCGGGTACCGGAGGGGTCGGCCTAGGACGTCGGCTGCGGATCCGGGACGAAGGTGGCGGAGTAGAGGACCCGCGCGGTGAAGTAGGTGCAGCCGTAGACCTTCACGCTTCGGAGCGTCTGTTGCGCCGCCATCTGGCTCACGTTCTTGCAGTCGTTCTTGCGGCGCGAGCTGCGCCACCAGTTGCTGCGAGGGAGGCCCACCGCGAAGGCCGGCGCCCAGGTGGGCACGGTAAGGGCGACGATGTAGCCGCGCCGAACGACGAGCGGGCGCCCGAGCGCGAAGGTCGGGCTCGAGCCGAGGTAGCGGTCAACCCTGAAGGCGCGGCTTTGGTCCATCAGACGGTGATTGAGCCGGTTCGAGCGCCGCTTGCCCCTGCGCAGAATCGACAGCCTGACCTGCGGAGGCCCGCCGTAGAGGTTGTCGAAGAACCGCTGCTGGCGGGGGTCGGGCCTGCCGAGCGTCACGGTGAACGCCACTATCTTGCCGGGCCGCGGCACGACGAACGGGCTCGAGCGCGCGCCCGCTCTGCCCTGGTAGCCGGTCACCTGCCCGATCGCCTGGCAGCTGTTCGGGCAGCTCACCTTGGCCGGAGGCGCGCCGGCCCCGAGCTCGAGGACGTTCGCCTGCGCCCCGGCCGGAAGCGCCAGGAGGGCGATCAGGCATGCTGAAGCCAGCGTCCGCTTCACGGCCGGGATTCGAACACGGGCCACCGGGGAGAGTTTCGGCGCCGAACGGCGCTTCCCTCGCCCCACGAAGATGCCCTACTTGTACCGGTAGGTGATGCGACCGCGGTCGAGATCGTAGGGGGAGAGCTCGATCTTGACCCTGTCGCCCGGCAGGATGCGGATGTAGTGGCGCCGCATCTTCCCCGAGATGTGGCCTAGGACCTCGTGCCCGTTGTCGAGCCTGACCTTGAACATCGTGTTCGGGAGGGCCTCGACGATCTCGCCCTCCATCTCGATCTTCTCTTCCTTGGGCACTGGCCAGGTGCCTAGATGAGGCGGACGTTCACCGCCTTCGGTCCCTTCTCCCCATCCTCCTCGTCGTACTCGACCTTGGCGTTCTCGGCGAGCGTCCGGAAGCCGCGCCCGTCGATGCCCGAGTAGTGGACGAACAGGTCGCGGTCGCCCGAGTCGGGGGTAATGAAGCCGTACCCCTTCTCGTCGTTGAACCACTTGACGGTCCCAGTAGGCATGAACTGCTCCTTCCTGCCGCATGCCCGCTCGGAGGCGTGACGAGGCGTTCCGAGATACGGCACTGGCTTTGCTGCTTGCGCCGGGGATCGACCGGCCTTTCCCGCCGGAGAAGCTACCAAGACCTGGGCCGCGAGGCGAGGAGACGGGCCTCACCGACCCTGAAACGTCGCCTTCCCCGGACCCTCTTCGAGGAACGAGCGCACCGCGCGCTGCAGGTCGTCGGTGCCGAACAGCGGCGCCCCGATCTCGGCCGTCCGCTCGTCGGCGCCGCGGACGCCGTGGTCGACCACGGCCCGCACGATCCGCTTGGTGGCCGCGTGCGCGCGGGTCGGGCCGGCGGCCAGGTCCGAGGCGAAGCGCATCGTGGCTTCCCGCAGCTCTGCGTCCGGCACGACCCGGTTGACCACGTTCCAGCGCTCGAGCGTGGCGGCGTCGTAGAGCTCGCCGGTCATCACCAGCTCGCGGGCCCGGGCGGGGCCGGCCCGTTCGGCCACCCGCTGCGTCCCTCCCATAACGGGGGTCAGCCCGACGACGCGCTCCACCAGCCCGAACTGAGCCGATTCCGCGGCGACTATGAGGTCGCAGGCGAGCGAGAGCTCGAACCCTGCGGTCAGGCACAACCCGTGGACCGACGCCATGGTCGGCAGGGGCAGATCCTCGAGCCGGTGGGTCACCTCGAGCAGCTCGCGGACGAACCCGCGCGCGGCCTCGGGCGTCAGCCCGTCGAAGACATGGACGTCCGCCCCGCCGGTGAAGACCTTCCCCTCGGCCCGAATGACGAGGGCCCGCGGCGGGTCGCGCTCCACCTCGCGCACTCCCTCCGCGAGCTCGGCGGTGAGCTCGCGACCGAACAGGTTGAGCGGCGGGTCGTCGATGACGAGGACGCCGACCTCCCCCTCGCGCTCGAGGCGGGCCTTACCCACGGAGCTCCGCCGCGACCGCGGCCAGCTCGTCGCTCTCGGCCTGCTGCGGTCGAGTGGGAAGCGACAGCGGATCGCCCTCGTAGCGGGGGATCACGTGGACGTGGAAGTGGAAGACCTCCTGCCACGCCGCGGGCTCGGAGGAGGTCAGCACGTTGACGCCGTCGCAGCGAAGCCGGTCGCGCATCCGTTCGGCCAGCCCCTTGGCGGCCGACATCGTGTCCCGGAGGTCGTCGACCGGGACGTCGTAGAGGTTGCGCGAGTGCCGCCGGGGGATGACGAGCGCGTGCCCCCTGGTCCAGGGGTTGATGTCCATGAACGCCACCGTCTGCTCGTCCTCCTGGACGATCTCTCCCGGCATCTCGCCGGCGGCGATCTGGCAAAAGATGCAGTCCTCGGGCATGGGGCGGCAGCCTACAGCCAGCCGGCGCGCCGAAACGACCGGTAGAGGAGCCCGCAAATTGCGACCATGACCCCGATCACCAGCGGGTAGCCGAAGCTCCAGTGGAGCTCCGGCATGTGGTCGAAGTTCATGCCGTAGATGCCGGCGATCATGGTCGGGACGGCGGCGATCGCCACCCAGGCCGAGATCTTCCGCATGTCCTCGTTCTGGCGGACGCTCACCTGGGTGAGGTTGGCCTCGAGGATGCTGGTGAGGAGGTCGCGGAAGCCCTCGAGCTGCTCGTTGACGCGGATCAGGTGGTCGTTGACGTCGCGGAAGTAGGTCCGCACCTCGGGGTGGATCACAGCGAAGGCGCCGCGGGCCAGCCGGTCGACCGGGTCGATCAGCGGCGATGCGGCGCGGTTGAACTCGAGCACCTCGCGCTTCAGCCTGTAGATGCGCTCGGCCGGGTTGGCCCGGGAGGGCGAGAAGACTTCCTCCTCCACCTGTTCGATGTCGACGGCCAGGCCGTCGATCGCCGGCTGATAATCGTCAACCACCCGGTCCACGATCGCGTGCAGCACGGCGCCGGTGCCGCAGCGCAGCAGCTCCGGCTGCTGCTCGAGCCGCTCGCGGATCGGCGCCAGGGAACTCCCCTCGCCGTGGCGCACGGTGATCACGAAGCCCTCGCCGAGGAAGATGCCGATCTCCCCGAGCTGGACCACCTCCTGCGGATCCACGTAGCGGGCGGTCTTCAGCACCACGAAGATCGTGTCCCCGTACATCTCGAGCTTCGGCCGCTGGTGCGCCTTGATCGCGTCCTCCACCGCGAGCTCGTGGAGCTTGAACTCGCGCTCGATCGATTCGAACTCCTCGGCGGTCGGCTCGACGAGGCCGATCCACACGAACGCCCCCTGCCGCCGGCAGGCCCGGTAGGCCTCCTCGAGCGACACCTTCCCGTCGCGGCGGTGCCCGTCCTGGTAGACGGCGCAGTCGACGATCATTTCCTTTAATTACCCGCGGAGGGCCCATCCGGCCCCTCCGGTTCAAGGCCAACCGGCGTGACCCAGAGCGCGGGCGCCGATGTGGTCGATCGCCCGATCGCCGCTCTGTGGCACGTGCATGGGGCGGCCCAGGTCACCGCCCGCGCGCGCCGTGGCGTCTTTGGCACGATCCTCGTGCGCAAAGCGGCCCAGGCCGCTCGGCGCAGGACGTGGGCCCCGTTATGCGCGCCCTCTAGGGGCGCCAGAGGCGCGTTCTCAGACCTCCGTCGCCCGAAGCCGGCGGGCGAGCTCCACCGCCTGGTCGGGGTTCTCGACCTCACCGGCGAACGTCGCCTCCTCGAGGGCGGCGAGCAGGGAACCGAGCTCCGGCCCGGGCTCGATTCCGATCGCCCGGGCCAGCTCGTCGCCCGGCAGCGGCGGGCGGGGCGGACCGCGCTCGCGCCACTCGAGGGCCTCGGCCATCACCTCGCGCGCGAGGTCGAGGTGAGCCTCGATGGCGGGCTCGGCGCGGCGGCCGCGGGTGGCCAGGCGGTCGGCGCAGGAGAGCAGGGTGACCTCGACCTCCACCGGGCTCGTCGTCTTCAGGTAGCGGTAGACCTCGCGCCGGCCGAGCGGCCTGGCGTGCACCAGGAAGCCGAGCACCAGGTGGTGACGGGTCAGGCCCTCGAGGTAGCGGGAGAGGCGCTCGCTGCTGCGAAGGCGCGCGCACACCGCCCGGACCATCTCCTCCCCGACCGAGTCGTGTCCGATGAAGGTGACGCGCCCGTCGGGGCGCACTCCCCGGGTGGCCGGCTTGCCGATGTCGTGCAGAAGCGCCCCGAGCCGCAGCGCCTCTCCGCGGGTGAGCTCGTCGGCCAAGCGTTCGTCGAGGACCGCCCGGAGGCGCGGCTCGAGCCGTGGGAAGAGCTCTCCCAGCCTGCCCTCGAGCTCGATCTGGCGGGCGAGCACCTCGAGCGTGTGCCCGTAGACGTCGAGGTGGTGGTACTGGCTCTGCTCGACTCCGTGGAGCCGCGCCACCTCCGGGAGCACGGCGGCGAGCAGCCCGAGGCGGTCGGCCAGCTCGATCCCCAGCATCGCCCCGGGTGCCACGATCAGTCGGCGCAGCTCGGCGAACACCCGCTCCGGGGAGGCCTCTGGCACCCTGGGCGCCGCGGCCCGGGTCGCCGCCTCGGTGTCCGCGTCGGGGCGAAGATCGAGCTCGGCCGACAGGCGGGCGAGGCGCAGTGGGCGCAGCGGGTCGGCGTCATAGGCCCCGGGCGAGACCAGCCGCAGGACGCCGGCCTCGAGGTCGGCCGCGCCTCCGTGGGGGTCGATCAGCGTGCCGTCGTCGAGGGGAACCGCCATCGCGTTGACCGTGAAGTCGCGGCTGGCGAGGTCGGCCTCGATCGCCCCGCCCTGGAGCGCGGTGACGTCGCAGATGAATCGGCGGCGGCGGTCGAGCGCCCGCCAGGCTCCGAACGCCTCCGAGAGCCGGAAGACCGGCCCTCCGAGCGCCCCGGCGACCGCGCGCGCGGCCGGCTCGGGATCGCCGGCCACCGCCACGTCGACGTCGCGCACGGGACGGCCGAGCAGCGCGTCGCGCACGGTCCCCCCGACGATCCACGCCGGCGCGCCGGCCTCGCGCAGCCCCGCCCCGACGGCGGCGACGCTCGGCTCCTCGAGCAGCTCCGCCGGCCTCACCGCACGTGGTGCCGGCGCACCCGAGGAGAGAGCCCGCAGGTGACCTCGTAGTTGATCGTCCGAAGGCGGCGGGCGACCTCCTCGCAGAGGATCCGCTCGTCCCCCTGGGCGCCGATCAGGACGGCCCGGTCCCCGACCTCCACGTCGGTCTCCGGCCCCAGGTCGACGGTCACGTTGTCCATGCTGATCGTGCCGACGAGCGGGTGGCGACGCCCGCGGATGAGGACGTCGCAATCGTTCGAGAGGGCGCGGCGCCACCCATCGCCGTAGCCGATCGGCAGCACCGCGACGCTCGTGCGCTCGGGGGCCCTCCAGGAGTGGCCGTAGCCGGCGCCCTGGCCCGGCTCGAACGGCTTCACGTGGGCCACCCACGACTCGAGCTCGAGCGCGGGCTCGAGCCCCCGCTCGGCCGGGTCGCCCTGGAAGGGGTCGAGCCCGTAGACCGCGATGCCGCAGCGGACCATGTCGAAGTGCGCCGCCGGATCGCGGAAGGTAGCGGCGCTGTTCGCGGCGTGGGCGCGGAGCCCCGGATGGGCGGCCTTGAGCTCCCCGGCGAACGCCGCGAAGCGCTCGAGCTGCTCCGGGAAGAGTCGGTCCCCCGGCTCGTCGGCGGTGGCGAAGTGGGTCATGACCCCGGCGAGCTCGAGCCGCTGGTCGGCCGCCACCGCGTCGGCCACCGCGCGCGCCTCACCCGGGTCGGCCGTCCCGAGCCGGCCCATGCCGGTGTCGAGCTTCACGTGCACCCGCGGGGGCGCGGCGCCGCTGGGCGCGCAGTCGGCGATCGAGCGCGCGAACTCGGCCCGCCAGGCCACCACGTCGGCCTCGGCCTCGAGCGCGATCCGCAGGTCCTCGCGGGTCAGCGCGCCCATCACCAGGATGGGGCCGGCGATCCCGTGGCGGCGGAGCTCCGCGGCCTCGCCGGCCGCGGCGACCGCGAGCCAGGAGGCGCCGCCCTCGAGCGCCGCCCTGGCCGCCCACACCGCCCCGTGGCCGTAGCCGTCGGCCTTCACCACCGCACAGAGGTCGGCCCCTCCACTCAACAGCGAGCGCAGCCCGGCGCAGTTGCGCGCGATCGCGGCCAGGTCGATCCGGGCGAGCGCGCGCTCCGGCGCGTGCGCGACCGCCATCTAGCGGACGAGGGCGCCGAGCAGGTCGACCCTGGTGACCACGCCGACCAGGCGGTCGCCCTCCACCACCGGGAGGCGGTTGTGGCCGCGCTCGTGGACCAGCCTGGCGGCTTCCTCGACGATCGTGTCCGTAGCCACGGTGACGAGCCCTCGAAGGCGCTGCTCGAAACGCCGCAGGGGCTCGATGAGGTGTGGGAGGTGGCGGTCTCCCGGCTCGTCGTGCTCGCGCAGCGTTCGGACCACGGTCTCGACGCTGTCGTCGGGCCGGACGGTGATCGGATGCGGATCCATCACGTCGCGCGCTAGGGCGGGCACCGCCCGACCTTATCGACCGGCGCCCTCGGCGAGCCCGGCCGGCAGGCCCTCGATGACGTCCCGGGCCATCACGTGGTCGACTCCGAACCGCCCGGCCGCCGCCCGCCCCGCCCGCACGTGCGCGAGCGCCCCGAGCGCGGCGGCCTCCATCGGCCCCAGGCCCTTGGCGAGCAGGGCGCCGATCAGCCCGGACAGCACGTCGCCGGTGCCCGCGGTGGCGAGGGCCGGTGTCCCTCCCGGGCTCACCGCGACCGGTCCCCCGGGGTGGGCGACCAGCGTGTCGTCGCCCTTCAGCAGGACGACCGCCCCGCTGCGCTCGGCGGCCTCCCGCACGCAGGCGAGACGGTGCGCGGCCACGTGGGACGAGTCCAACCCGAGAAGCCGGGCGAGCTCACCCTCGTGCGGCGTGAGCACCGCCGGGGCCGACCGGCCGGCCAGGGACTCGAGGCGCTCGGCGTGCGCGTTCAGCCCGTCGGCGTCGATCAGCAGCGGGATCTCCACCTCGCGCGCGACCCGGCGCCCGAACTCGAGCGCCGCTTCGGTGCGCCCGAGCCCCGGCCCGAGAACCAGCGCGCCCGCCCGGTGCGCCATGCCGGCGACCTCCCCGACCCCGGCCGGGCAGTGGTAGCCGTGCTCGTCGGGCAGCCCGCGGCTCATCTGCTCGAGTAGGCGCATGTCGATCGCCTCCTGCGCCGGCCCCGGCACCGCGACCTGGACGTACCCCGCCCCGGCGCGCTGGGCCGACAGCGCGGCCATCGTGGGGGCGCCGGTGAGCCCCACCGAGCCGCCGACCACGACGACCACCCCGGAGGTGAACTTCGTCCCCTCGCGCGTGCGGCCCGGGAAGAGCTCGAGCACCCGTTCCGAGATCAGCCCGGCCCGCTGGCCGGTCGGCGCTCCCCGCGGGATGCCGATCTCGATCACCTCGACCCGCCCGGCGTGGGCCGCCCCCGGCATCACGTGGAGCCCGAGCTTCGACCCGTGGAACGTGGCCGTCGCGTGGGCCCGCACCGCCTCTCCCTCGACCTCGCCGCTCGAGGCGTCGACGCCGGACGGCACGTCACACGCCACGGCGGGCCCGTTCTGGGCGTTGATCGCCGCTATCGCCCCGGCGACCGGCTCCCGGGGAGCGCCCGAGAACCCGGTCCCGAGCAGGGCGTCGACCACCACCCCGGAGCGCTCGAGCCTCTCGGGGCGAAACGGCTCGGGCAGAGCGCCGGGAAGCCGATCGAGCATCGCCGCCGGATCGCCCCGCAGCTCGTCCACCGGCCCGACCGCCAGCACCTCCACCTCGCGCCCCTCCTCGCGGAGCATCCGGGCGGCGACCAGCCCATCGCCACCGTTGTTCCCCTTGCCGATCACGACGCGCGCCGGCCCGGGGCGGGCGACCGCGGCGACGACGCGGGCGAGGCCGGTCCCCGCGCGCTCCATCAACTCGAGCGAGGGCACCCCGGCCCCCTCGATCGCGAACGCGTCCGCGGCACGCATCTCGTCCGCCTCGAACAGGGGATCGAGCCAGTCGGGAAGCGCCATCGGGCGCGGGACGCTACTCCACGGGCGGCACGTAACGCGGCTCGCGGCCCATCCTCGCGCAGTACCTCGGTGTCTCCTTCGCCGAGGCCACAAGCGACGCCCGGCAGCGCATGAAGAGCCGAGTGTGGGCGGAGTTTCCGCTCGCCCTCGACGGTCAGGCGGCCGGCAGTGGGAGGTGGCCGGGGCTCTGGTTACGGCGCGGGGCGCGCAGCGCGGCCCGGGCGCGCGCTACCGGGCCGGCGAGGCGCTGGCTCTCGACGCCCTCGTCCGACCCCCGGTCACTCGACGGTGACGGTCTTCGCCAGGTTGCGCGGCTGGTCCACGTTCAGCCCCCGGACACGGGCGATCCTGTACGCGAGGAGCTGCAGCGGGACGACGGCCAGGATCGGCTGGAGCAGCCAGTCGGTGCTCGGGACGTAGAGGACCTCCTCCGCGTGCTCGGCCACCTGGTGGTCGCCCTCGGTCGCCACCGCGACCACGTGCGCGCCTCGGGCCCGGACCTCGGCGATGTTGGAGAGCATCTTGTCGAGCACCGGCGAGTGGGTGGCCACCGCGACCACCGGGGTGCGTTCGTCGAGTAGGGCGATCGGGCCGTGCTTCATCTCGCCGGCCGCGTAGGCGTCGGTCGGGATGTATGAGATCTCCTTCATCTTGAGCGCGCCCTCGAGGGCAACCGGCAGGCCGACGTGCCGACCGAGGAAGAGGCAGAAGCCCGCGCCCTTCCAGTGCTCGGCCACCGCATCCACCTGGCCCGGGACTCGCTCGAGCAGCTCCGCGAGGCGGTCGGGAATCGCCCGCATCTCGGCGGCGAGCGCGGCGATCCGCTCGGGCCCGAGCGCCTCGCGCGCCCGGGCGAGCTTCAGGCCGAACAGATAGATGGCCGCGACCTGGGCGGTAAACGTCTTGGTGGCGGCGACCCCGATCTCGAGCCCGGCCCGCGTGAACAGCACGCCGTCCGCGTCGCGGGTCGCCTGGCTACCCATCACGTTGGTCACGGCCAGCACCCGGGCACCGGACGAGCGGGCGAGGCGCATGGCGGCGAGGGTGTCGGCGGTCTCGCCGGATTGAGTGATGCCGATCACGAGGTCGCGCTCGTCGAACAGGGGCTTGCGGTAGCGGAACTCCGACGCGATGTCGACGCCGACCGGCACCCCGGACCACTCCTCGATGGCGTAGCGGGCGACGACCCCGGCGTGGTAGGAGGTCCCGCAGGCGACGATCAGTACGCGGCGGAGCCCGGCCAGCTGCTCCTCGGAGATCCCTATCTGGCCGAGCCCGACGGTGTCGGCGGCGAGCCGGTCGAGGACCGTCTCGGCCACGGCGGCCGGCTGCTCGTGGATCTCCTTGAGCATGAAGGTCTCGAAGCCGCCCTTCTCGGCGGCCTCCTCGTCCCAGTCGACCTGTCGCACCTCGCGCGTCACCCCGGCGCCGGCGATGTCGCAGAAGCGGGCGCCTTCGGGGGTCACGGTCACGATCTCGTCGTTCTCGACGATCTGGACCCGCCGCGTCTCGGAGAGGAAGGCGGGGATGGCGGACGCGATGAAGGTCTCACCGTCGCCCAGCCCGACGACCAGCGGGCACTCCTTCCGGGCCCCGACCAGGGTGCCGGGATGCTCGGCGGACATGGCCACGAAGGCGTAGTGGCCGCGAAGCTCGAGGTACGCCCGGCGGACCGCTTCGGTCAGGTCGCCGTCCAGCCCGCGGGCGATGAGGTGGGCGACGACCTCGGCGTCGGTCTCGGAGCTGAACTCCGTGCCCTCGTCCTCCAAGCGGCGCCGCAGCTCGGCCCAGTTCTCCACGATCCCGTTGAGGGCGATGTGGAGCTGCCCGGACTCGTCGGAGTGAGGATGGGCGTTCTCCCGGGTCACCCGGCCGTGGGTGGCCCAGCGCGTGTGCCCGATGCCGGTGGTGGGCTCCGGCTCGGCCGTACCAAGCGCAACCCCGGCGCGTTCATCGGCGGCGGCCAGCGCCTCGCGCAGGAACGAGAGGTTCCCCACCGAGCGGACGCAGTCGACCCGGCCGTCGGCGAGCAGCGAGACGCCGGCCGAGTCGTATCCGCGGTACTCGAGCCGCTCGAGCCCGCGGAGCAGCAGCTCCCGGCAGGGGCGCGCGCCAACGTATCCGACGATCCCGCACATGAAGGCGATCAGCCTAGCTGCGTCTCTACCTCCTTCGCCAGCCGACCCGCGATCTCCTCGCACTCGGCCTCGCCCGGCGCCTCGACCATGACGCGGACGAGCGGCTCGGTGCCGGAGGCTCGGACGAGGACGCGGCCCCGACCGGCGAGCCCCGCCTGCTCTCGCTCCACCGCCTCCCAGACCTCGCTCGCCCCCTCCAAGGCGTCGCGGTCGGGGACTCGGACGTTGACCAGGCGCTGGGGCAGCCGCCGCATCGCCGAGCGCTCGGCGAGGTCCCGGTTCCCCAGGGCCTCGAGGACGAGCAGCGCGGAGGCGATGCCGTCGCCCGACGGGACGAAGCCGGTCTCGATGATGTGCCCCGACTGCTCGCCGCCGAGGGCCCAGCCGCGGCGCAGCAGCTCGGCCAGCACGTGGCGGTCGCCCACCGGCGTGGTGGCCACCTCGATCCCCTCCCGCCGCATGGCGGCGTGGAAGCCGTAGTTGGTCATCACGGTCACGACGACGCCGTCCCCGGCGAGCCGGCCGCGGTCCCGGAGGTGCAGCGCCGCGAGCGCCATCAGCTCGTCCCCGTCGACGACCGTCCCGGTGCGATCGACCGCCAGGACGCGGTCGCCGTCGCCGTCGAAGGCGAACCCGAGGTCGTAGCCGCCGGCCGGGACGCGCTCGGCGAGCAGCTCGATGTGGGTCGAGCCGCAGCCGTCGTTGATGTTCCGCCCGTCCGGCTCGGCCCCCAGGGCGTCCACCTCGGCACCCAGGCGCCGGAAGGCTTCGGGCCCGACCCGATAGGTCGCGCCGTTCGCGCAGTCGAGCAGGATGCGGCGCCCCGAGAGGTCGAGCTCCCGGAAGCGGAGCTCGAGCTCGCGCAGGTAGTCGGCGGCCGCGCCGTGGAGCTCGCGCACCCGCCCGATCGGCGGCGCGGAGCGTCGTCCGTCCTCCATCGCCGCCTCCACCCGCTCCTCGTCCTCGTCGGAGAGCTTCGTGCCCTCCGGCCCGAAGAACTTGATGCCGTTGTCGCGGTAGGGATTGTGAGAGGCGGAGACCACGGCGGCCAGGTCGAGCCCGTAGCGGCGGACGAGCACGGCGGCGGCCGGGGTCGGCAGCACCCCCGCGAGCAGGGCGTGTCCGCCGCCGGCGGCGGCGCCGGCGGCGAGCGCGGCCTCCAGCATCTCCCCCGACTCGCGGGTGTCCCGGACGATCAGCATCTGCGGGGCCTCGGCGGGCGAGGTGGCCGCGGCCGCGCGGCCGAGGGAGAGCGCGAGGTCGGCGCTCAGGAGCTCGCCGGCGATCCCCCGGACACCGTCGGTGCCGAAGAGCCTGCGGCCCACCGGGCGCTAGCGCTTCGAGAACTGCGGGCGCTTGCGGGCCTTCTTCAGCCCAGCCTTCTTGCGCTCCTTGACCCGCGGGTCGCGGGTGAGGAAGCCGCGGCGCTTGAGCTCGACCCGCAGGGCGGGGTCGGCCTCTACGAGCGCCCGGGCGATCCCGTGGCGCAGGGCGGCGGCCTGCGAGGAGACCCCGCCGCCGTGGATCTTGGCCACGACGTCCATGCGACCCGCGTAGCCGGCGGTCTCGAGCGGCTGGCGGGCCGTGCGCTGGAGCTTGATCCGCGGGAAGGCCTGATCGAGAGCGCGACCATTCACCGAATAGGTGCCGTCGCCCGGCTTGAGGATGACCCGGGCGACCGCGCTCTTGCGCTTGCCGGTGGCCCGGTAGCGGGCGTCGGCGGCCAGGTCGAGCGGCTCGCGGACGACCGGGCGGGGCTCGGGCTCCCGGTCGGCCTCGGGCTCGGCCTCCTCCACTGGCTCCTCGACGGCCGCCTCGGCCTCGGCCAAGGCCGCGAACTCGTCCTCGTCCGAGAGCTGCTGGTCCTCGAGCACGAGGTCGGGCTCGAGGTGCTCGCCCGGGATCACTTCCTCGTCGGCGTCGCGCTCCGGCCGCCGCGCGCGGCGCGGGCGACGCGGCCGCTCGCGCTCCTCGGCGCCCTCGGCCTCCGGCGGCTCGGCGCCCTCGGGCTCCGGCTGCTCTGCCGCCGCGGGCTCCTGCTGCTCGGCGGCCGCGGCCACCTCCTCGGCGCCCTCGACCTCCGGGCCCGGCTCGCCGGCGGCCGGCGCGGGCGGCTCCGCGGCGCCCTCGCCGGCCTCCGAGCGCTCCTCGTCTGGCTTCTGGCGCTCGTCTTCGGCCATCAGGCCTCCACCTCCATCGGCTCCGGCTTCTGGGCTTCGTGCGGGTGTTCCGGCCCGGCGTAGACCTTGAGCTTGCGGAGCTGGGCGCGACCCAGCCGGTTCTTCGGGAGCATCCCGCGTACGGCCAGCCGGACCACCTCCTCGGGCCGGCGCTCGAGCATCTCGCCGAGCGTCCGGCTCCGCAGCCCGCCGGGGTACCCCGAGTGCCGGTAGTAGATCTTCTCCTCTCGCTTGTTCCCGGTGACCCGGACCTTCTCGGCGTTGACTACCACGACGAAGTCTCCGACGTCGATGTGCGGGGTGTACTCCGGCTTGCGCTTGCCGCGGAGGGCATCCGCCACCTGGGTGGCCAGGCGGCCGAGCGTCTTGCCGCTGGCGTCGACCAGGAGCCACCGGCGCTCGCGTGTCGCGGGTGTCGCTACGAAAGTCCTCATCCGAGACAGCGGCCGCTCCGCGGCGGGCGGGCGGCCGAAGCCACAGTGTAGGCACACGCCGAAGGGCACGTCCGCAACCTCCCGCGCCGGAGCGGGTTATAGTGCCGACATCAAGCCTGCCGAATCCCGGATGGCCTGGCCGTCCGGGAGCGGGGGAACCATTCGGGCCGGGAGCCTCACCCCGCGTCCGAGGGGCGAATCGGTCGCAGCCGAGAGCTGGCTGCGCCCGTAGCGGTGCTCTTTCGCCGCGAGCCCGACAGCTAACCCCGTAGGCCGCAAAGAAAGAGAGGCCCAGCCGGTGACGAAGCGGGGTTCGCTCTCCGCGGATACGACAGCGCAGGGGACCTGTCGGGGGGGACGACGGCTGCCGCTCGCCGCCGCCCTGGCGGCGGGCACGCTCGCAGCGGCGGCCACCCCCGCGGCGGGGGCAGTCCCGGGCGGGGGCACCACCTACTTCCCGCGCCCGCAGGTGACCAAGGTGTCCTGCCTCCGTGGGTGCGCCTCGCACCGCCGTGCCCAGGCCGGCAGCACCCTGAAGCTGACGGGGTACGCGCTCGGGCAGTCGCGCCAGGTCGTCTTCCTCGGGAGCTACGGGCGCTCGGACGACGTGAGCGTCCCGGTCTGGCCGGGTAGCGACGTTCGCATCCAGGTGCGGGTGCCGATGGGCGCGGTCAGCGGGCCGATCGCGGTGGAAACCGCGGCCGGTTTGCGCTCGCGGCGCACGCGCCGGGTCACCATCCTCCCGCCGCCGCCCCCCGCCCCCAACCCCACGCTGACCCCGGTGCCCGGCCCACGCGAGCCCGGCGCCCCGGTGATCGAGACGGGCACCAGCCGAACCCGTGCCTACTACGGGGCCCGCCGGGCGGTCGTGTTCTCCTACCGGGTGGACTCGGGGTCGGCCCGCTCGCTGGAGGTCCAGCTGATCCGGGCCGGCAACGGCACCGCGGTCAAGACCTGGACCCAGCCACCGCCTATCCCGGGCCAGGTCCAGAGCATCGTCTGGAGCGGCGGCCTCGGGACCGGGCCCGCGCCTCCAGGGCGCTACTCGTTCCGGGTCACGGCGCAGGGCACGAACGGCGCGATCGCCCGCAGCGCCTCGACCCAGGACTACCAGCGCGACGCCTTCGACCTCTACGACGACATCTTCCCGGTACGCGGGCGGCACGGCTTCGGCGGCTCGGGCAGCCGCTTCGGCGCTGCGCGGGTCGGGCACCGCCACCAGGGCCAGGACGTGCCGGCGCGCTGCGGCACGAGGCTCGTTGCGGCCCGCGGCGGGCGGGTTCGCTGGAGGGCCTATCAGTCGGCCGCCGGCAACTACCTGGTGATCGACGCCGCCGGCACGAACGTGGACTACGTCTACATGCACCTCGCCGAGCCCTCGCCGTTCATGGCCGGCGACCGGGTCTACACCGGACAGCGGATCGGCGCGGTGGGGGCGACGGGGGACGCCACCGGGTGCCACCTGCACTTCGAGCTCTGGCGCGGACGCTGGTACCACGGGGGGCGCCCGTTCGACCCCCTGCCCGCGCTTCTCGCGTGGGACCGCTACAGCTGAGCCCGGGCCCATAGCGCCCCGCCGTCGGGTGGCCCGCTCAGTGCGCGGCTCAGTGAACGAGCGCCTTCAGGCCGATCAGGAAGCCCCCGACCAGCGCGACTGCGGTGGCTTGGAGGAGGGCCGCCGGCAGTCCCGCGCCGGCGAGGCGGGCGGCGCAGAACCCGTAGAGGCCGATGAGCCCCAGCCCCGACCACTTCGCGAGCTCGAAGGCGGTCGCGACCTGCACCGCACCGGCAACCGAGAGCAGGAAGAACACGGCGGGGAAGCTGATCCCGAAGGCCTCGGCGGCGGCGTCGGTCCAGATCTCGCGGACGTGCGGTCGGCGCTGCGCCGGGCTAGAAACCGCGCCGAAGCCGGTCGTCCCGACGGCGGTCGGGGAGCATCCGGTTGGCTCGCTCCCAGACCGCGAGCAGCACGACCGACGTACCGACGGCGATCAGGAAGCTGCCGAAGTCGAAGTGGTCGCTGTCGGAGATGTGCAGAACCGAGGTGGCGATGAAGCCGCCGACCAGCGAGCCGACCACCCCAAGGGCCATGGTCAGGACGATCCCGAGGCGCTGGCGACCCGGGAGCAGGAACCGCGCGACCGCTCCCACGAACAGGCCCCAGAGCGCCCAGGCGATTATTCCCATTCGATCGTCCCCGGCGGCTTGGACGTGATGTCCAGCGTGACCCGATTGACCTGCGGAAGCTCGTTGATCATGCGCGAGGCGACCTTCTCCAGCAGGGGATACGGTAGCCGGGCCCAGTCGGCGGTCATCGCGTCGTCGCTCGTGACCGCCCGGATAACCACCACGTAGCCGTAGGTCCGCCCGTCGCCCTGGACCCCGACGCTCCGCAGGCCGGCGGGAAGCACGCAGAACGACTGCCAGAGCTCGCGGTAGAGCCCGGCCGCCCGGATCTCGTCCTGGAGGATCGCGTCGGCGTCGCGCAGCAGCTCGAGCCGCTCCTCCGTCACCTCGGCCCCGACGACGCGGATGGCGAGCCCCGGGCCCGGGAAGGGCTGGCGCCAGACGAGCCGCTCCGGCAGCCCCAGCTCCATCCCGACCTGGCGGACCTCGTCCTTGAACAGGCTCCGCAGGGGCTCGACGAGCTCGAGCCCGAGGTCCGCGGGCAGCCCGCCGACGTTGTGGTGCGACTTGATCGTGGCCGCGCCGACCCCACCCCCCGACTCGATCACGTCGGAGTACAGCGTGCCCTGGACCAGGTAGCGCGGATTCCCGAGTCGCCGCGCCTGATCCTCGAACACGCGAATGAACTCCTCGCCGATGATCTTGCGCTTGCGCTCTGGATCGGTGACCCCGGCCAGGCGGCCGAGGAAGCGCTGCTCGGCGTCGACCGCGACGAGCGGCACCTGGAACCGGTCGCGGAACGCGGCCACCACCTGGTTGCCCTCGTTCTTGCGCATCAGGCCGTGGTCAACGAAGACGCAGGTGAGCTGGTCGCCGATCGCCCGGTGGGTCAGCAGGGCGGCGACGCTCGAGTCCACGCCCCCGGAGAGGCCGCAGATCGCCCGGCCGTCGCCCACCCGCTCGCGGATCCGCGCGATCTGCTCGTCGACCACCGACGCCGCGCTCCAGCTCATCTCGCAGCCGCAGACCTGGCGCAGGAACGTCTCGAGGATCTCGCTGCCGTACGGGGTGTGCGCGACCTCGGGGTGGAACTGGATCCCGTAGAGGCCGCGCTCGGGGTCCTCGCACGCCGCGACCGGCGACTCGGTGGAGGAGGCGAGTGCGACGAACCCGGGCGGCGGCTCGAAGACGGTGTCGCGGTGGCTCATCCAGCAGCTCTGCGCCTCGGGCAGGCCGCGCAGCAGCCTCCCCGGCTCGCGCACCGTGAGCTCGGAGCGACCGAACTCGCCGACCTCCGCGGGCTCCACCCGCCCGCCGAGGGCGTGGACGAGTACCTGCATCCCGTAGCAGATCCCGAGCACCGGGATGCCGAGCTCGAGCACCTCGGTGCGGAGCCCGGGCGCGCCGTCCGCGTACACCGAGGCCGGACCGCCGGAGAGGATCAGGCCGCGGGGCCGGCGGCGGCGGATCTCCTCGACCGGGACGTGGTGGGGCAGGAGCTCGGAGAAGACGCCGCGCTCGCGGACCCGGCGTGCGATGAGCTGGGAGTACTGGCCGCCGAAGTCGAGCACGAGGACCTCCTCGGTCGCGGCGGCCCGCGCCTGCTCGGGGGCGGGCGCGCGGCTGGCCAGGGCGCCGGCCACTAGTCGCCGACGAGGGCGGGGTCCGTGGCGGAGGTGGCCGGTTCGTCGGCGGCGACCGCGCCGTTCGAGACGCCGTCGGCGGCGGGCGCCGCCCTGGCGGCCGAGGCGGCCCCCATGCCGATCGCCTGGTCGCGCTGCAGCTGCTTGCCCTCGGTCTGGAGCGACGGCGCGACCATGACCTCGGCCCGGTGGAAGGAGGGGATGTCCTCGTAGCCGCAGGTGGCCATCGAGGTCCGCAGGCTGCCCATCAGGTTGAACGTGCCGTCGTTCTCGTGTGCCGGGCCGAGCAGGATCTGCTCGAGCGTGCCGTTCTGCGCCGTCTGCACCCGGGCGCCGCGGGGCAGCGAGGGGTGGAAGGTGGCCATTCCCCAGTGGTAGCCGCGCCCGGGAGCCTCGTAGGCGCGGGCGAGCGGCGAGCCGACCATCACGGCGTCGGCGCCGCAGGCGAAGGCCTTGGCCACGTCACCGCCGTTGCGCATCCCGCCGTCGGCGATCACCTTGACGTACTCGCCGGTCTCGAGCATGTGCTGCGAGCGGGCCGCGGCAACGTCGGCGATCGCGGTGGCCTGGGGGACGCCGATCCCGAGCACCCCGCGCGTGGTGCAGGCCGCCCCGGGGCCGACGCCGACCAGCACCCCGACCGCGCCGGTGCGCATGAGGTGCAGGCCGGTGGAGTAGGAAGCGCAGCCGCCGACGATGACCGGCACCGGGACCTCGCGGATGAACTGCTTGAGGTTGAGCGGCTCGGTGGTGTTGGACACGTGCTCCGCCGAGATGACCGTGCCCTGGATGACGAGGATGTCGATCCCGGCCTCGAGGGCGACCTCGTAGTAGCGCCCCACCCGCTGCGGCGTGAGCGATGCGGCCGCGACGACCCCCTGCTCCTTGACCTCGCGGATGCGCCGACCGATCAGCTCCGGCTCGACCGGGCGGCGGTAGATCTCTTGCATCCGCTGCGTGGCCTCCTCCTTGGGGAAGCCGGCGATGAGCTCGAGCTGGTCGTCCGCGTCCTCGTAGCGGGTCCAGATTCCCTCGAGGTTGAGCACGGCGAGCCCGCCGAGTCGCCCGATGATCCCCGCGACCCGGGGCGAGACCACTCCATCCATGGCCGCGGCGAGCAGCGGCAGCTCGAAGCGATAGGGCCCAAGCGTCCAGGTGATGTCGATGTCGTCCGGGTCGCGCGTGCGCCGCGACGGCACGATGGCGATGTCGTCGAACCCGTAGGCGCGACGACCCTTCTTGCCCCGGCCGATCTCTACTTCCATGAATGCATCCTAGGCACGACGGCGGACGAGGCTTTGACCTTAGCAGTGAGGTTCCGGGGTCCCGGCTCGCTCAGCCGGCCCGCGGCCGCTCGCGCCGGAGGGCCGCGAGCTGCCTCAACGCGTTGCGCAGCTCGCGCTCGGCGGCCTCGAGGTGGGGCGAGTTCTCGGCGCCGCTGCGGATGCGCTGGATGGCCAGCGTCGTGACCCGGCTGAGCGCCTCCTCGGTGCTGCGAAGCGCCTCGTTCAGAGGATCCTCAACCTGGTTGTTCATCGCTAGCTCGCTGGGGGCGCCAGGGCGCGCGGTCGGCGACTACGACGCGCTCGGGACGCGCGCCTCGAGGGTCTCCACGATGACCT
The DNA here is from genome assembly GCA_035639555.1 of Thermoleophilaceae bacterium. Classification (GTDB taxonomy): domain Bacteria; phylum Actinomycetota; class Thermoleophilia; order Solirubrobacterales; family Thermoleophilaceae; genus DASQXU01. The sequence continues at coordinate 1,364 of DASQXU010000171.1, read as the reverse complement.
CCGGGACGAGCCGCTCCACCTCGCGCGGGTCGAGCACGCCCGCCCCGAAGTGCTGGGTCGACTCGGCCCCGCAGGCGACGGCGAAGCGCAGACACTGATCGGGGGACGAGCCCCCGTAGCGGCACGCAACGTAACCGGCGAGGAAGGCGTCCCCGGAGCCTACCGACGAGACCGGCTCGAGCGGTTCGAGCGTGGCCCGGTAGAGGCGGCGCTGGCCCGGGTCCTCGGGGTCGGCCAGCATGGCCAGGCAGCCGTCGGCGAGGGTCATCAGCGCCTCGCGCGCCCCGAGCTCCACGATCTCGCCCACCCCGGTGCGCCGGTCCTCGTCGTCCGAGAACTCGTGGCCGACGAGCTCCTCCGCCTCGAGCTCGTTGGGGCTGACCACCTCCGGGCCGGCGCGCGTGGCGAGCCGCAGCGGCTCCCCCTCGGAGTCGAGCACCGTGGTCACGCCGAGGCGCTGGGTCTCCTCGATCAGGCGGGCGTACAGGGCGGGGTCGACGCCGCGCGGCAGGCTGCCCGCGAACACGCAGACGGCCGCGCCCTTGGCCAGGTAGAGCAGCTTGTCGACGAACAGCTCGAGCTCCCCCTCGCTCACCGTCGGGCCGCGCTCGTTGATCTCCGTCTGCTCGCCCGAGGTCGGATCGACCACGGCGGTCGAGGTGCGCGACTCCTCGCGGATACGCACGAAGTCGTTGAGGATCGCCTCCTCGGTGAGGTGCTCGATGATCCGGGTGCCGGTCGGGCCCCCGGCCACGCCGGTGGCGATCACCGGCTGCCCGAGCGCCTTGAGCGCGCGGGCGACGTTGACCCCCTTCCCACCGGCCATCGCCGCCTGCTCCACCGCCCGGTGGCGGCGCCCGAGGCGGAAGTTGGGCACGGCCAGCGTGCGATCGATGGCGGCGTTCAGGGTGACGGTGATGATCATGGCGACCTCGTGCGACCCCGCCCCCTCCGCGCGCCCGGCAGCCGCGAACGTCGCGCGGTCAGCACGACCGCGACGAGGATGCCGAGCGCGACGGCGAAGGTCAAGGGGACGCGCAGCACCGAGGCGAGCACCCGCAGTGTGCCCGCGCCGGGGACGGCGCGGGCGGTCACGAGCGGCACCCGCGCCACCCCCCTGCCGTCGCGGCGCACGGTCACCCAGCCGACCCGCGTCCCCGCGGCGAGCGGTCCCTTCACGCGGTCGGGCGCGTCGACGCTTCGCCGAAGCCGCTGGCCGCGGCGGAGGGCGACGGTCAGCCCGTGCGCGGGGACGAGCTCCGCGCGCCCGCTGCGGTAGCGAACCTTCGGGCGGGCGACCGGCCGCCGCGGGTCGAGCGCGCGGACGGGGCGAAAGCGCGAGAGCCCGAAGCGGAGGAGCGCGA
>DASQXU010000170.1:0-2006 GCA_035639555.1 Thermoleophilaceae bacterium | reverse complement strand
CGCCCGCCACACGCGACCGGTCGGGCCGAGCTGTGCGAGCCGGGCTGCTGTGCACACCCACGAGCGCTCGAAACGTGCGCGGGGCTGGAGAGGACACCGGTTCGTCTAAGACCTTGGTCTTACGTCAGGTTGGCCCCTCGTTCGGCCGTCCCAGCGGTAGCGCGTCCCGACGCGAGTGGTCTGTGGCCGAAGCAGTCGCATGCCGCTTCGGCGCCCCGGGTCAGCCGCAGAGTTCTGCGTTCGCGCGAGGGTGTCGCGCAAATGCCGGGCGGAGTGGGTCTTTGGGTCGGTGAAACGGGCCTGATCTGAAAACGACAGGGGGCCTTCGCCCCCGGCTCAGGCGGTTGCGGTCGCCCAGGTGTGTCGGTGGAGCTTCAGCAGGTTGTGAGTCGCAGCGATCAGTCGCCATTCCGAGCGGGCGGCGGCCCGGCCTCTTCGTTTGAAGCGTCCGATCCGTCGGTTCGCCTTGATCTGGCCGAAGATCGGCTCAACCATCCCCAGCCTTCGTGCGTAGAGCTCCTCACCGCGCTCGGTCGCGAGCACTCTTCGCATGAAGTCGTAGGGCCCGCCGAGGCGCGTCTTGCGTGGCCGGCTGCGCGTGGTGTCGGGGGCGACGATCGGGATCATGCCTCGCTCTCTGAGCGAGTCGATGTGGTCGTTCGACCAGTAGCCGGCGTCGGCGAGCACGACCTCGGGGCACTCGGTCACGCCCGCATCGCCGAGCTCTCGCTCTGTCGCGGAGACGATCGGCTCGAGCTGCTCGAAGTCGCCACCCTCGGTGGTGATCTCGGCGGCGACGATGATTTGCTCCTCGGTCACGGCCGCCTGGGCGTTGTAGGCGGGGATGAAGTTGCGGCCGAACTTCATCCTGCGTGCGTCGGGGTCGGTGGTGTTGGTCTTGCTGTCGGGCACCGCGGGCGGCTCGTATGGGTTCGGCGGGCAGCCGAAGCGGCGTCCGTCCTTCATCACTCCACGCGCGCGATAGGCCTCGTAGGCACGGTTTGCCTGGTGCTCGGCGCGCCAGTCCTCGACGAGGCGGCGGTGGCAGATCTCAAGCCGCCGCTCCCGGTCCTGCGGAACCGGCTCCAGCTTGGCCGCTCGCTCGGCGTCGAGGCGCCGCTTTGCGTCGCGAAGCCAGGCCCGTCGTCCCCCGCGGCTCGCGAGCTGCCCGGGCAGCTCATCGCCACGCGCCGCGCCGTAGCGCTCGTCCTCGGCGGCGTCTATTCGCTCCGCGTCGGCGAGGACCTCGGCGGCGATCTCCTCGTAACTGCTGAGCGCCGAGTCGGAGGCCGCGGCTCGGAACTTCGAGCCGTCGACCGCGATCACCCCGGGCCGCACCAGCCCCGCCTCCGCACAGAGGCCGAGCACCTGACCGAACAGCTCCGCCAGGGCCTCCTGGTGGCGGACTCGGAAGCGCGCGATCGTCGCGTGGTCGGGGAGCTGGTTCGCGCAGACCACCCGGAAGGCGACGTCTTCACGGCAGCGGCGCTCGATCCCCCGCGACGAGCGCTCGCCCACGCAGTAGGCGTAGACGAGCAGGGCGAGCATCATCTTGGGGTCGTGCGCTGCACGACCGTGGCCATCGGCGCGGTAGGCGGCGTAGAAGGGCTCGAGGTCGAGCTCCTCGATCGCCTCGATCACGAACCAGGCGAGGTGGTCTTCATCCAGCCAGTCGCGCAGATCCGGCGGCAGCAGCAGCGATTGCTCTCGGTCACAGCTGAGGAAGTTCTGAGCCATGGCTCAGCTTCTCGCCGCAAACGGACGGAACGCCGGCATTTGCGCGACACCCTCACGCGAACGGAGGGGTCTCCCGCGCGTGCACGTCTCTACCGCCATGGACGAGAAGAGCAGCTCCACTCCGCATGAGAAATGTGAGCGGATGACTGTGGTGATGCGGATGGGTCGTGATTAGGAACTCGCCTCGCGGGTTGCCGTGCGCGGCCTGAACGCGGAGACTGCGCTGCATGGCGACTACAACGACACTGCCGGTCCAGTTTCGAACGGTG
>DASQXU010000169.1:0-5811 GCA_035639555.1 Thermoleophilaceae bacterium | reverse complement strand
GTGGCTTCGGGGAGCGGCGAATCCGGAGCTTCAGGAGCGGATCGAGCGCTCCCACACCGGTGAGCCGAGGGTCGTGAGCCGCTCGCCGGGCGCAGGCGAGGGCTCCGAGGGCGGCATCCAAAGCTCGAGAGGACGGCCGTGGATGCTCGGTCACTGACCCTCGAGGGACCTAGCGGCCCCTAACGGTTTTCGAGACGCCACTGGACCGAGCCCGTTATCCGCTCTGGGACTGGCATTGCGGGAGACGCGCGGCGCGCGCGCTGCACCAGGCGCTGCACTCAGCGCGAAAACGGGGCGATTCCGTGGCTAGCGCAGCGCCGGTTCGAGGCTTCCGCCTCACGCCCCGCGACTGCGAGATCCTCCGCTGGATCGGCCGGCAGCGCATGGCCAGCGCGCGGCAAGTCGCCGACCGATTCGGGCTGGGACGAGCGGTCACCTACGCACGGCTTCGCGGGCTCGTGAGGCTGGGGCTTCTGGAGCACGCACGCATCTTTCACGGAGCTCCCGGCGTCTACCTCGCCACGCGGACGGGCCTCGCCACGGTGGACCTGCACCTGCCGCCTTCCCGCCTCGACCTTCGCACCTACGACCACGACCTGGAGCTGGCATCGCTCGGGGTCGCACTCGAGCGCGAGTTCGGCGCCGAGCGGGTCCGCACCGAGCGCGAGTTGCGAGCCGCCGACACACCGGCAGATGAGAGGGCCCGCGCCAGCCCGGGGTTCGCTGTCCTGCTCAGCGGCGCCCGCGGGCAGCTGCAACTCACGCCGGCCGGCCACCCCCGACTGCATTTCCCGGACTGCGCCATCGCGCTTGACGCGGATCGAGTGCTCGCGGTCGAGCTCGAGCGGACCGCGAAAGGTCGGGCGCGTCTACGCCGGATCCTGGCGGGCTATATCTCGGCCAGACACATCATCGAGGTGCGCTATTTACGCCCGCGGCCCCCGCGTCCGCGACCTGATCGAGAGCGAAGTGGCTGCCCGGGGAGCGCGGTCCCTGATCGAAGTCCGGACCTGGCCACCCGAGTCTGCGACGGAGATGGCCGGCAGCGCGGCCTAAAGGGCTCTTCCTCGGGCAGCGCCGGTAGCGGCGCGACTGCTTGGTGGCCGAAGGAGTCGCGCGCGAGAGTGTTCCAAGCATGGGGAAGCAGGCGTCTGGTCGCAGCTGGGCTGGGCTCGCGTTCCTCGTCCGGAGCGGGCGTCTTGGTGTTGAAGATCGACACGCTCGCTCCCACGAGGGGAAGCGGAAGCCGACAGTTGAGGCGATGATGCCGCTACTCCTGCGCGCGGACAGGAGTAGGCCCGCTCGGGCATTTGCCGGGATCTGTGCGGAGGACGGCGAGCTACTTGTAGGCGATGCCGGCGCTCTCGAGACCCGCCAGCGACAGGATCTCAACCTCCCGAGAGCCCACCTCCCGGCACCAGCCCGCAAGGCGATCCGTAGCTGATCATGCCCAGCGGCGCCCGATCTAGTACTGGCGCGTCTTCGCGTCCGTGGGCACGCGGATCGAGCTGCTGGTCCGACCTGACTTCGGATCCCAAGCTGACCCCCTCGAGCGCGACCTCGACCCCCCTCACCCACTACAACACCCGACCGCCCACACCTCGGCCGCCTCACCCGCGGGCGGGTGCCGGCCGAGGTCGTCTACCGTGCCACCAAGATTGAGCCGCTCGATAATGCTGTCGCGACGACCCGGTTATCGCACGCTAGGACGAACCGCGCCCGCCCGCTTCGGCTCGGGCGGCCCAGGACTCCATCCCGAGCTCCCGGTAGCTGCGCGCAGCCTCGGCCATCAGCTCCCTCGCCCTGTCCGGCTCGCCTCGAGCCAGGAGCATGGTCGCCAGGTCGTGCTGAGTGTGCGCGAGCCAGGGCCGCGCGCGCATCCTCCGCTCGATCTCGAGGGCGGTGTTGAAGTGCCTCTCGGCGTCATCGAAGCGTCGCAGGCTTGTCGCCAGCACCCCGAGCCCCCGCGCCACCGATCCGAAGCTGGCTTCCACCGGGGCCTTGGCGTAGCGGTCCTGGTAGGGGCGCAGGAGTGAGTAGAGCTTCGCCGCCCCATCGTCGTCGCCGAGAAACGCGCACGGCTCCGGTAGCAGGCTCATGCTGAACAGCCACTCCGGGTCGAAGTGCTCCCGGGCCAGGTCGCGCGAGAGCAGCTCCTGGAGGGTGGCCCGCGCCTCTCGCCCCCGGCCAAGCTCTCCATAGAGGTGGGCCAGCGCGCACCGAAACCTGAGGAGCGCCGGGTACTCGTGCACAGAGCGGCTGATCGTCTCCTCGAGCTCCGCGAGCCGGCCCTGGGCGCGTCGGAGCACGAATAGCGCGATGCGTTGACTGACCACGGCGTTCCAGCTCTGCGACCGCTCGCCGAGTGCGAGCGTCTCGGAGATCAGCCGCTCCGCTTGCTCGAAGCGTCCCTCCATGAGCGCGAGCATCGTCCTGCCGGTGCCCACGCTCCAGTGCTGGGCAGGCTGGCGCAGCTCCTCAGCCAGGCCGGCGAGCGTGGCGAGCTCCACGTCGATGGCGGGGCGGTCGGCCAGCGACCAGAAGGTGATCAATCGGTCTTCGTGTACACCGAAGACGATCTCCTTGTCGCCGATCTGCTCGGCCAGCGGGAGCAGCTTGTCTCCCACCCGCAGCAACTCCTCGGCGGTGTCCGGGCTATAACTCGCCAGCCAGTACCCCTCGAGCGCGTAGGCCAGCGTCGCGGGGTCGCCGATTCGCTCCGCAATTCCCACCGCCTCCTTTGCGAGGCGGACTCTGCGCTCCAGGGAGGAGTCGTCGCGTCTCGCGGCCGCGAGGCGGGCGAGCAGCCTGACCCGAGCAGGGCTGTCCCGCTCGCCGACCGCAGCGAGGGCCCGCTCCAGGAGGGGGACGAAGGCGGGGTCCGTGCTGGCGCGCGCCCAGGCGAACCTGCCGCTGTAGCCCATGGCCGCCCGGGCGAGCCGATCGGCCAGACCCTCGCGCTCGGCGATGTCGGCGGCGCGCCGGAGGGCGTCCTTCGCCGGGGAGGCGAGTCCCGCGCGGTGGAGGACGTCGCCGAGGGAGAGCAGGAGGTCGCAGGCCTGCGACTCGTCGCCCAGCCCCCTCGTCTCCAGCACCTCGAGCGCGACCGCGTAGTGGCGAGCCGCCTCCTCGTAGGCGAGCTGCGAGGCCGCCCGGCGACCGGCGGCGGCGGAGTAGCGGACCGCCTTCTCCGCCCCTGCGGCTCCGGCCAGGAGGTAGTGGTGGGCGAGCTCCGTCAGATGCGGCTCGAGGTTCCTGCCGCAGAGCTCCACGAGCGCGTCGCCGATCTCGCCGTGGAGGCGCAGGCGCCGCGTCGCGGGCAGCTGTTCGTAGACGGCGTCGCGAATCAGCATGTGGGAGAAGCGCAGCTCGCCCCCACCGTTCGGGAGCTCGCCCACGAGCCGCGCGGCCATCGCCTCCTCGAGCGCCGCGAACAGGTCCTCCTGCTCCAGCCCGCTGACCCGCTCCAGGGCGTCGAGGTCGAACTCCCGGCCTAGCGCGGAAGCCAGCCTGAGCACCTGCCTGCAGCGCTCGGACATGCCTTTGAGCCGCCGCCCGATCGCTTCCCTCACGCCTTCGGGGACCGGCAGCTTGGCCGCGTCCTCGAAGGGACCCTCGGAGGCGAGCAGCCGCCCGACCTCGCCTGCGAAGAGCGGGTTCCCCTCCGTCTCCTCGTGGACCTTCGCGGCCAGCTGCTCGGACGGCGCGCGCCCCGCGGTCAGCTCCAGGAGCCGGCTCGTGTCGGAGCGGCTGAGGCCCTTCAGGGAGACGCGCCGCACCGCGGGCGAGCGGGCGAGCTCGGGCAGCGCCTCCGCGAGGTCGGGGCCGACCTCGGTGTCCCGGTAGCAGCCGATGACGAGCAGCGGCGCGCCGGCGATCTCCCCGGCCACGAACCGCAGGAGCAGGATCGAGGGCGCGTCGGCGGCGTGCAGGTCGTCGAGCCAGATCGCCAGCGGCTGTGCCGCCGCCGCGCCTCTGAGAAACGCCGCCAGCGACTCGAACAGACGGAACCGCGCACCGCCCGAGTCGGTCGTCGGTGGCGGCGGCAGGTCGGGAATCAGCTCGCAAAGCTCGGGCAGCATCGCCGCCAGCTCGGGGCCCCCGCGCCCGACCCAGGACGCAACCGCCTCCGGCTCGCTTTCGCGCAGCCAGGACCGGAGCGCCTGAACCCACGGCCAGTAGGCGGGCGCCCCACCGGCTTCCCAGGAGCGGCCCACGAGCACGCGCCCCCCCCGCTCGTGAGCGTGTATGGCCAGCGCCTCGGCGAGCCGGCTCTTCCCGATCCCCGGCTCACCGGCAATGAGGACCACGGCGCCGCTGCCCGAGAGCGCTCGCTGTACGACAGGAAGCAGCTCCCCGAGTTCCCGCTCGCGGCCCACGAGCCCCCCGGAGACGGCGCCTTGCTGGCTCGGCTCGAGCTCGAGGCCCGCGTCCTGGGAGAGGATCCTCCGCTCCAGGTCCCTCAGCGCCCGCCCCGGCTCGATGCCGAGCTCGTCGACCAGGGCGCGGCGGGCGTCGCGGTAGGCCTCGAGCGCCTCGGCCTGGCGACCCGAGCGGTAGAGCGCGAGCATCAGCTGCGCCCGCAGCCGCTCCCGCAACGGATGGAGCGCGCTCAACGCCTCGAGCTCGCCGATCGCGTCGGCGTGCCGGCCGAGGGCGAGGTCGGCATCGATGCGGTCCTCGAGCGCGGCAAGGCGCAGCTCCTCGAGCCGGGCGAGCTCCGTCTGTAGCGGCGACTCAAACGTGAGGTCGGCCAGCGGCGCGCCACGCCACAGCGCGAGCGCCTCCCGCAGGGTCAGCGAGGCGGCGCCGGGGTTGTCGGCGGCGAGCGCCGCGCGGCCGTCTGCGACGAGCTGTTCGAAGCGGTGGAGGTCGAGCTGGCCCGGCTCGACGCGCAGCTGGTAGCCCGGCGGTCGGGTGACGAGGACATCGCGGCCTATCACCTTGCGCAGCCGCGATACCGCGACCTGGAGCGCCTTCGATCCCTCGGCGTCCCCCCAGAGCTCGTCGACCAGCCGGTCGCTCGAGACCACCTCGTTGGCGTGCAGGAGCAGCAACCCGAGGAGCGCGCGCTGCCTGGCTCCGCCCAGCGCCAGCGGCCGGTCGTCGACGCGTACGTCGAGCGGACCGAGGATCCTGAAGTCCATCGGTTCGAGTCCTCGGACCGAACGTAACACGGCTGTTACCGGACCGTAGGCGGCTTGAAGGCGCCACCCCCGATGCTGGCCTCCGTCCAGTTCCCACCCAGGAGGTCGGTCATGTCACAGGTCACCCACCCAGGCGTCTCGCTCGGCAGCGCGCTGCGCTCCCGCCGGGCCGTCGTGCTCGCCGGGCTGCTGGCGCTGGCTGCCACGGCGGCGATCGTGCTGGTGCTCACGATCGGCGGCTCGTCGGGCGGCCCGAACAGCACGTCGCTCCCGGCGAGCCACCACTACCCGCTTCCGGGTGTCCGCTACGACGGCGGCCCCGAGGAGGGCGGCGCGAGCGCCGCGGCGTCCGGTCCGAACGTCCGCTACGACGGGGGTCCAGAGGAGGGGAGCGCGCTCACATCGATCTCGGGCCGTTAGACCGACCGCGGCTCGAGCGCGGAGCATCCGCCCGCGGGGGCTGCAAGCAGCCGCCCCCGCGGGCTCCGCGCGTCAAGTCGCCCGTCCCTGAGAGCTCGGGCGGCGACGGCCCGTCTGGGACCCGAGCACGACGGCCGGCAGCCGATCCCTACAGCGAGCGCGCGGGTCAACGCTCGCAGCGCGACCGCTCTTGAACGAGAGCAATCACAGCGACATCGATGTCCCTCGCGACTGAATCGGCCAC
>DASQXU010000168.1:0-6119 GCA_035639555.1 Thermoleophilaceae bacterium | reverse complement strand
TAGAGCTCGCCCGAGAGGAAGCCGCGCAGGAGCTCCTCCGACTCCTCGTCGGTGAAGCTCTCCTTGGTCTCCTTGTCCTTGACGAGCTCGAGCGCGCAGAAGTAGCCGGCCCCACGCACGTCGCCGACGATCGGCAGGTCGGCGCGCAGGCGCTCCAGCATCGCCCGGAACTCGCCCTCCTTCCTCCGCACGTGGCCGCACAGGTCCTCGCGCTCGAAGATGTCGAGGTTCGCCATGGCCACCGCCGCCGCCAGCGGGTGCCCGCCGAACGTGAAGCCGTGCGTGAACATCTGCTTGTCCTCGAGGAAGGGCTCGGCCAGGTGGTCGGCGGCGATCACCGCCCCCATCGGCGCATAGGCGGAGGTCAGCGCCTTGGCGGTCGTGATGATGTCCGGCCGGTAGCCGTAGCGGTCGCAGCCGAAGTACTCGCCGATCCGCCCCCACGAGCAGATCACCTCGTCCGAGATCAGCAGCACGCCGTAGCGGTCGCAGATCTCGCGGACCCGCTGGAAGTAGCCCTCCTGGGGGGTGAAGCAGCCGCCCGCGTTCTGGACGGGCTCGAGGATCACCGCGGCCACGGTCTCCGGACCCTCGAACTCGATGCGATGCTCGATCTGGTCGGCGGCCCACAGTGGGTCGCGCTCCTCGGGCCACCGGTAGCTGTTCGTGTTCGGCACGTGGCAGGCACCCGGGGTCAGCGGCTCGAACGGCGTCCGGAGCGGGGTGATGCCGGTGATCGAGAGCGCGCCGAACGAGGTGCCGTGGTAGGCCGTCTCGCGGGCGATGATCTTGGTCCGCTGGCCGTCGCCGTTCAGGCGGTGATACGCGCGGGCGAGCTTCCACGCCGACTCGACCGCCTCAGAGCCGCCGCTTGTGAAGAACACCCGGTTGAGGCCCGGCGGGGTGAGCTCGGCGATGCGCGCGGCCAGCTCGATGCCCGGCGGGTGGGCGTAGCTCCAGTTGGTGAAGAAGCCGAGCTCGCCGGTCTGGCGCGCCGCCGCCTCCCCCAGCTCCACCCGCCCGTGGCCGGCGTTGACGCAGAACAGCGCCGAGAGCCCGTCCAGGTAGCGCTGGCCGTTCTCGTCCCAGACATAGCAGCCCTCACCGCGGACGAGCACCGGGATCGGGTGCTCGTCGTCGTACGCGCCCATCCGCGTGAAGTGCATCCACAGGTGATTGCGGGCTTTCCGCTGCAGGTCGCTGACTGTGGGCCGCGGCTCGGTCGCGGTCTGGGGGGTGGTCGCCATTGGCTCTCCTCGGTCGGGGCGGCTCGACGCTGCGGACAACGGTATCCGCGGGTAGGCGTAGACACAAGGGCGCGGAAAGTGAAAACACAGGCCTGCTGCGTTTGCCGAGTCGTATAACTCGACCTCGGCGTTTTTGGCCTTCCGCCTCTTGCGCGCACGCCCTTCCGGCCATAGCTTCTCGCCCTAGCCGCCGTGGCGTCCACCCGAGACACCGTTCCGAGCGTCCGCCTGCAGAGCTTGACCAAGCGCTTCGCGGACGTCGTCGCCGTCCGCGACCTCACGCTCGACATTCCCCGCGGCGCGTTCTTCACTCTGCTCGGCCCCTCGGGCTGCGGGAAGACCACGACGCTTCGCATGGTCGCCGGGTTCGAGGAGCCAACCGACGGGCGCGTGCTTCTCGAGGCCGAGGACGTGACCGGCCTGCCGCCGTTCAAGCGCCCTACCAACACGGTCTTCCAGAGCTACGCCCTCTTCCCGCACCTGACGGTCGAGAAGAACGTGGCCTTCGGGCTCGAGCGCAAGAAGACCCCCAAGCCGGAGATCCGCCGCCGCGTGGCCGAGGAGCTCGAGCGCGTCGGTCTCGGCGCCGAGGCAAAGCGGAAGCCGGCGCAGCTATCGGGCGGCCAGCAGCAACGCGTCGCGTTGGCCCGCGCCCTCGTCAACCGTCCGGCAGTGCTCTTGCTCGACGAGCCCCTCGGCGCCCTCGACCTAAAGCTTCGCAAGCAGCTCCAGCTCGAGCTGAAGGGCATCCAGCGCGACGTCGGGATCACGTTCATCTACGTCACGCACGACCAGGAGGAGGCGCTCACGATGTCCGACCGGATCGCGGTGATGAACCGCGGCGTGGTCGAGCAGGTCGACGCGCCCGACGTCGTGTACGAGCGCCCCCGGACCACGTTCGTCGCCGGGTTCATCGGGGTCTCGAACCTGATGCCGGGCACGGTCGTCTCGGAGAACGGCGCCGGCGCCCGCCTCCACCTCGACTGCGGGGTGGACGTGGGCACCCCGGAGGGCGGCGTCTCGGTGGGCGAGCGCTGCCACGCGGTCGTGCGGCCGGAGAAGCTGCGGATCGACCCGGCCAGCCGCCCGCCGCCGGACCGCCGGCCGAGCGTGGAGGGCAGGCTCGAGAGCTCGCTCTACCTCGGGACCGCAACCCAGGTGGTCGTCCGCCTGCGGGATGGCACGGCGATGACCGTGCTGGTGCCGAACACCGACGAGGAGGCGCGCCGCCGCCTCCCCACGGCCGGGGACCCGGTGCGGTTGGCGTGGGCCAGCGACCACATCCACATGGTGAGAGAGGCTGACGGGGGCGGGACCGCCCCCGAGACCGCCAAGGAAGAGGCGGTCTGAAAGGAGGTCGACCTTGGAGGACTTCGAACGCATCCTCGATGAGCTCATGGAAGACGAGATCACCCGCCGGCGGCTCCTCCGCCGCGGCGCGGCGGGAGCCCTCTCCCTGAGCGCGCTGGCCTGGCTCGCCGCCTGCGGCGAGACGGGCGGCGGCAAGGAGCAGACGAAGACGATCCCCAAGGGGAAGGTCTCGAAGACCCTCTACGTGGCGAACTGGCCTCTCTACATCGACTCGAAGAACCCCAACAAGGGCACGCTCGGCAAGTTCAAGAAGCAGTACGGGACCTCGGTCAACTACGTCGAGGAGATCAACGACAACGATCAGTTCTTCGGGAAGGTCCGTCAGCAGTACGCGCGCGGCGACTCCGGCGGGCGCGACATCCACGTGGTCACGGACTGGATGGCCGGCCGGATGAAGCGCCTCGGCTACGTCCAGAAGCTCGACCACTCGGCCATGCCGCACGTCCAGGCGAACCTGATCCCGAAGCTGCGCCACCCGAGCTTCGACCCGAACCGTGACTACTCCGTGCCCTGGCAGTCGGGCCAGACCGGGATCATCTATCGCAAGGACAAGGTCAAGCGCACGCCGAAGAGCGTCAACGACCTGTTCGACCCGGCCTACAAGGGCAAGGTCACGATGCTCACCGAGATGCGCGACACGGTTGGGCTCGTGATGCTCGGCATGGGAGAGGACCCGGAGACGTTCAAGGGGACGGACCCGGCGCTGAAGGCGATCGACAAGGTCGACAAGGCGTCCAAGTCCGGGCAGATCCGCCGCTTCACCGGCAACGAGTACACGAAGGACATCACCAAGGGCGACTCCTGGGTCATCTACGGCTGGTCGGGCGACGCCGTCCAGCTCACGGCCGACAACCCGAACGTCGCCTTCGTCCACCCCGACGAGGGCTTCATGCTCTGGACCGACAACATGCAGGTGCCGGTGGGCGCGCCACACGCCTACACGGCCGAGAAGTTCATGGACTTCGTCTACATGCCGGAGGTCCAGAAGGCGATCACCGAGTACGTGAACTACGTGCCTCCGGTAAAGGGCGTGAGGGAGCTCGTGGTCAAGGACGACCCGAGCATCGCGAAGAGCGACCTCATCTTCCCGAGCGACACCGTGCTCTCGCACGGAAAGATCTTCCGCGAGCTGACGCCGCAGGAGGAGCGCACGATCAACTCGGCGTTCCAGAAGGCGATAGGCGCCTAGCCGCCGCGGTGGAGGAGGTCCAGCGCAGAAGGGCGCTCCTGCCCTACCTTCTGCTCGCGCCCGGCCTTGGCTGGCTGCTGCTCTTCTTCGCCGTCCCGCTCGTCCTGATGGCGTTCGAGTCGCTCAAGACCGGAACCATCGACACCGGCTTCAAGTTCGACTGGGCGTTCTCCAACTACACGGACGCGCTCTCGGGCTACAAGGACCAGTTCATTCGCTCGTTCGAGTACGCGGGCCTGGCGACCGCCCTCTCGCTGCTGATCGGCTACCCGCTCGCTTACGCGATCGCGTTCCGCGGCGGCAAGTGGCGGAACGCGCTGCTCCTGGCCGTGATCCTGCCGTTCTTCGTCACCTACCTGATCCGGACGCTTTCCTGGGAGACGATCCTCGACGACGAGGGCTTCGTCGTGAACGCGCTCCAGGCGGTGGGGATCGTCCCCGAGCACGGGCGCGTCCTCGCCACCACCGGGGCCGTCGTGGCCGGCATCACCTACAACTTCCTCCCGTTCATGATCCTGCCGCTCTACGCGAGCCTCGAGCGGATCGACCATCGGCTGCTCGAGGCGGCGTACGACCTCTACGGCAAGCGACGCGACGTGTTCCGGCGGGTGACCCTGCCGCTCTCGATGCCCGGCGTGGTGGCCGGCGTGCTGCTCACGTTCATTCCCGCGGCGGGCGACTTCGTCAACGCCACGCTGCTCGGCACGCCGCGCCAGTACATGATCGGCAACGTGATCCAGTCGCAGTTCCTCGTGATCAACGACTACCCGAGCGCGGCGGCGCTGTCGTTCATCCTGATGGCGATCATCCTCGTGCTGGTGCTCGCCTGGGCCCGCTTCGCCGGCACCGAGTCGCTGATGGGGTCGGAGGCGCGCTGATGGAGGCGGCCACCCTCCGCGCGCCCCCCGCCCGCCCCGGTCAGGGCCGCGCCATCCGGCTCGGGCGCTGGGCCCTCGACAACGTGCTCAACGTCTATGCCGTCCTCGCGCTCCTCTACCTGCTCGCGCCGATCGCGATCATCCTGCTCTTCTCGTTCAACCACCCGAGGGGGCGCTTCAACTTCACCTGGCACGAGTTCTCGCTCGATGCGTGGAAGCACCCCTTCGCCGTCGAGGGGCTCGGCTCGGCGATGAGGGTGAGCCTCGAGATCGCGGCGCTCTCCACGCTCGGCGCCACCGTGCTCGGCACGCTGACGGCGCTCGCGCTGGTGCGCTACGAGTTCCGCGCCCGCGCCGCGACCAACTTCTTCATCTTCCTGCCGTTGGCCAGCCCCGAGATCGTCCTCGGCGCGTCGCTCTTGGCGATGTTCCTAAACCTCGGCGTCGCGCTCGGCTTCGGCACGATCCTGATCGCGCACATCATGTTCAACGTCTCGTTCGTCGTCGTGACCGTGCGCTCGCGGCTGATCGGGTTCGACCGCAGCGTCGAGGAGGCGGCCCAGGATCTCGGCGCGAACAGCGTTCAGACGTTCATGCGCGTGACCCTGCCGCTCATCTTCCCGGCCGTCCTCGCCGCCGCGCTGCTGGCCTTCGCCCTCTCGATCGACGACTTCGTGATCACCAACTTCAACAACGGCTCGACCGTGACCTTCCCGCTGTTCGTCTGGGGCGCGGCCCGGGTGGCGGTCCCGCCGCAGATCAACGTGATCGCGGCGATGATCTTCCTCGTGACGCTCTTCGCGATGGTCCTGACCGTCTGGCAGCAGCGCCGGGCGGAGAAGATGGCGTCCGTGCGGCCCGAGCCGGAGACGGCCTAGGGCCGCGGTCCGTCGTGTCCACCTACGAGCGCGTTACCGAGCTGCCGCTGGAGGTCGAGTCGGTCGAGCTCGAGGGGCTGGAGCTCGCGGTGACCAGCGACTTCACGCGGATCTCGACGCTGGTGAAGCTTCGCGGCGGCGGGGAGGTCGGCATCGGGGAGGACGTCACCTACGACGGACTCGACCAGATCGCCCTTCAGGACGCCGGTCGGTCGCTCGAGCTCGCCGGCTCGTACACCCTCGACTCGTTCTCCCGCCGCTTGGAGGAGGCCGAGCTGTGGCCCGCGCCGCCGGTCCGCGAGGTCTCGCGGCTCTACCGGCGCTGGGCGTTCGAGTCGGCGGCGCTCGACCTCGGGCTGCGCCAAGCGGGCCGCTCGCTCGCCGAAGCGGTCGGGCACGACCCCCGGCCGGTCCGGTTCGTGGTCTCCATGCGCCTCGGGGCGCCCGGCTCGAAGGAGCCGGAGACCGCGGTCCGCGTGATCCGTCTGCTCGAGCGCTACCCGGGCACGCGCTTCAAGCTCGACCCGACCAACACGTGGTCGCGAGAGCTGGTGCG
>DASQXU010000167.1:0-6345 GCA_035639555.1 Thermoleophilaceae bacterium | reverse complement strand
GCGGCCCGGATGCTCGAGTCGACCAGGTTCGACCGCGAGCGCATGGCCGCCGCGGCGGCGGACGAGCTGTTGGCCGCCACCGACGTCGCGGACCTGCTCGTCCGCCGGGGGGTGCCCTTCAGGGAGGCGCATCGGACCGTGAGCCGCCTCGTCCGCGCGGCACTCGAGCGGGGCAAGCGGCTCTCCGAGCTCGACCCCGGCGAGGTGGCAGAGCTGGCGCCGGCGCTTCGGAGCGACGGAGCCACCGCCCGTGCCGACGACGACTTCTACGCGCTGCTGCGCGGGAACGCCTGGCTCGAGTCGAAGATCTCCGAGGGCGGCACCTCGCTCGCGCGCGTCCGGGACCAGCTCGGCCAGGCCCGCCACGTGCTCGAGGAGCTCATGCCGTGAGGCTCGACCCCTCCTTCTATGCGCGGTCGGTCCACGACGTGGCCCGCGACCTGATCGGGTGCATCGTCCGCCACGGCGACACGGCAGGGCGCATCGTCGAGACCGAGAGCTACCACCACTCGGAGCCCGCCTGCCACGCCTTCGTGGGGCTCACCGACCGCACCCGGACGCTGTTCGGCCCACCCGGACACGCGTACGTGTATCGCTCATACGGCATCCACGCCCTCCTCAACGCGGTGTGCGAGGAGGAGGGCTCGGGGGCCGCGGTGCTGATCCGCGCGCTCGAGCCCATCGCCGGGATCGAGCGGATGCGTGAGCGCCGGAGGGCGTCGGGGCTCGAGGAGCTCTGCTCGGGCCCCGGGAAGCTGACTCAGGCGCTCGGGATCGGGCTCGAGCTGAACGGAACGCCGCTGTACGCGGGACCGATCCGGGTGCTTCGGCCGCCGGCCGGCGCGCGGCGGCCGGCGATCGTACGCGGGGAGCGGGTCGGGATCACCAAGGCGGCGGACCTGCCGTGGCGCTTTTGCGACGCGGGGAGCAGGCACGTCTCCCGCCCCTGGCCACGGGCCATGCGCGGGCTCGCCCCCCGGCGGGCGGCCTGAGCGCGGCGTGGCCCAGGCCGTCCAGACCCCCGAGCAGGTCTCCCGGACCCCGCTTTACATCGGCGGCTTCCTGGGCCCGTTCGGCGGGGCGATCATCGCGGTGCTGATCCCCGAGCTGCAGAGCGCCTTCGACGCCTCGACGGGCGCCGTGGCCGCGGCCATCCCGGCCTATCTGGGTCCGTTCGCGGTGCTTCAGCTCGTGTCGGGGACGATCGGCGAGCGCCTCGGACGGCGTCGGGTGGTCAGGGCGGGGTACGTGGCCTACGCGCTGGCGTCGGTGGGGGCCGCGGTCGCCCCCGGGATCGGGGCCTTCCTCGCGTTCCGCGCCGCCCAGGGCTCGGCCAATGCGTTCCTCACGCCACTGCTGCTGGCCGGCCTGGCGGAGATCACGCCGGTCGAGCGCCTCGGGCGGACGATCGGCACGTTCGCCGCCGTCCAGACCGCGGCGGTCGCGACCTCGCCGCTGTGCGGGGGGGTCGCGGGCGCCCTGGATTGGCGCATCGCGTTCCTCGCACCGGCGGGGGTGGCGCTCGCGCTCACTGCCTTCCCCCCGCCCAACCTCCGGCGCGGGGCGGGGCTCGGCCCGGTGCGCTTCCGGGCGGTCCTCACCCGGCGGGTGGGCCTCCTCTCGGCCGCGGCGTTCGCCGGGTACGCCGGCATCACCGGCATCGCCTTCCTCGTCGCCCTGCGGAGCTCGGACGCCTTCGGGCTCGGGCCGACCACCCGCGGCGTCCTGCTGGCCGGCTTCGGCGTGGCCGGGATGGTGTTCGGACGCCCGGCCGGCGGGACCGTAGACCGTTTGGGTCGCGTACCGGTGATCCTGGCGGGCTCGGCCGCGTGCGCCGTGCTGGTCGCCGCCCTTGGGGCCGCCCCCTCCGCGGCGCTGCTCGCGCTGCTCTGGGTCGCGGCCGGAGCGGGGTCGACGCTGGTGTGGGCCGGGCTGAACACGCTGACCGTCGAGGCCGTGCCCGACAACCGCGCGGGGGCCACGTCGCTCGTCTCGGCGTTCAAGTTCGCGGGCAACGCGGCGGCCCCGCTGATGTGGCTGCCGCTATACCACGCGGACGCCCGGCTCGGCTTCGCCGCCGCCGCGATCGTCGCCGCCCTGACCGGCGCGTTCGTCCTGCCTCTGCGCCCGGGCCGCTGAGCCCGCTCAGCGCGGGGCGCCGGTCCCGCCCTGGCCTCCGGCGGCCGGCGGCTGCTCGGGGCCGGGTGTCGGAGCCTGCTGCGGCGGCTGGGCGGGCTGGCTCGGCGCCTGCTGGCTCGGCGGCTGCTGGGGCGGGGCCTGCTGGCTCGGGGTCTGCTGGCTCGGCTGCGGGGCCTGCTGGCTCGGCTGCGGGGCCTGCTCGGTCGGGGTGGCCTGCTCGCCGGCGCCGAGCGGGCTCGGCTGCGACGTCGTGTCCTGGCCCTCGCCGGCGGGGTAGGGCGTCTGCTCGGGCGGCGCCGCGGGCGCTGTCTCGCTCGGCGGGGGCGGCTCCCCCCTGCGCGCACGGCGCTCGTCCCGGATCTGGATCCAGCTCGTCATGAAGTCGTGCCAGATCTCGGCCGGGTAGGTGCCGCCGGCCACCGGGCCGCCGTGGTACTCGGTCTTCATCGGCTTGAGGTGGTCGGCATAGCCGACCCAGACCGCGACGGTCAGCTCCCTGTTGAAGCCGACGAACCAGGCGTCGCCGTAGTTCTCGGTGGTCCCGGTCTTCCCGGCCGCGAACTCTCCGATGTCGGCCGCCTTGCCGGTGCCGCCCTGTATGACCCCGGTCAAGAGCTCCTGGGCGGTCTCGCCGACCCACGCCGGGAAGACGCGATGGACCCGCTTCTCGTCCCGCGCATCGCGGCCGTGGCCCTCGACCGACTCGATCGCCACCGGCCCATCCGGGACGCCGGCGAGCGTGCCGGACACCCGCAGCCCCTTGTTGGCGATCGTCGTGTACGCGTAGGCCAGCTCGAGCGGCGTGAGCCCCTCCTTCAGGCCGCCGAGCGTCATGGCCGGATTGGTGGAGACCGGGGTGGTGATCCCCATCCGCCGCGCGAGGCGCGCGATCTTGCGCGTGCCGACGCCGAGCCCGAGCTCGGCGAACACGGAGTTGTCCGAGGCGGCGGTGGCGTCGCGGAGCGTGGCCGCGCCCGAGTAGTCGTTGTCGTAGTTGCGGACGACGAACTTCTCCTTGCCGCCCGAGCCGGGCACCGGGAACACCTTCGGGCGCGAGGCGAACGTCGCGTCCGGGCTCACGCCGTGCTCGAGCGCCGCGAGCAGCGTGAACGGCTTGAAGGCCGAGCCCGGCTGGCGGTAGCCGTCGGTCGCCAGGTTGAACGGCCGGCGCTCGTAGTTCGGTCCGCCGACCATCGCCCTGATCTCGCCCGTCTTGTTGTCGATCGCCACGAGCGCCGCGTCGGGACCGACCCCGCTGAGGCGGCCGGCGATGGCTTCCTCGGCCGCGCGCTGGAGCTTCGGGTCGAGGGTCGTCCTGATCTTGAGGCCGCCCCCGAAGACCAGGCCGGACCCATAGCGGTCCACGAGCTGCTGGGTCAGCCAGGTGGAGAAGTACGGGTCCTCCGAGTCAGGCCGCGGCGGGTCGATGTCGGCTTGGGTCGGGATCGGCTCGCCCTTCGCCCTGGCGTACTCGGCGCGGGTGATGTAGTGCTGCCCGAGCATGCGGTCGAGGACGTGGTTGCGGCGGGCGAGCGCGGCCCGCGGGTGCTCCACCGGGTCGTAGGCGCTCGGCGAGGCGATCATGCCGGCGAGCAGCGCGGCCTGGGCCGGGGTCACCTCCTCTGCGACGGGGTGCGCGGTGCCCGGGCCGCCCGGCCGGCGGCCGCGGTGACTTGCGAAGTAGGTCCGCGCGGCGGACTCGACTCCGTACGCGCCGTTGCCGAAGTAGACGGTGTTCAGGTACTCGGTCAGGATCTTCTGCTTCGACCACTTGCGCTCGAGGTGGTAGGCCAGCGCCGCCTCGCGCAGCTTCTCGAAGACGGAGCGGTTGGCCTCGGCGGACAGGGCGTTCTTCACGAACTGCTGCGTGATGGTCGATCCGCCCTGGGCCGCGTTCCGGCGCAGTACGTCGGCCCACAGGGCGCGGGCGATGCCCCTGTAGTCCACGCCCTGGTGGTGGTAGAAGCGCTGGTCCTCGGTCGCGATGACCGCCCCCTTGATGTACGGCGAGATCTGCGATTGGTCGAGCAGGATCCGGTCGTGGTTGCCGGTCAGCTGGGCGATCGGCCTGTTGCCGTGGTCCGGGAGGAGGATCGAGTTCTTCGCCGCCCGGTACTCGGCGCGATTCTCGAGCGCCGGCAGGTCGCTGGCGACCGCCATCATCATCCCGAACACGGTCGAGATCAGGGCGAGCACCCCGAGCCCGAGCAGGATCAGCGCGAGCCTGAGCTTCTTGAGCCGGGGGCGGAGTACCGGCGGCGGGGGCGGCAGCGCCGCGGGCTCGGCGCCTTGCGCGGGCGGCCGTGTGAGGGTGGGCGTCGGCGGCTCCTGCATGTCGATCGGCCCGCGTCGTGGTGAGGCGAGCGGAACGCGGTGCGGCCCCCCGAGCGTCGCGACCGCGCCGCGCCGCGGTCTCGCGCGGACACGGCAACGAGTGGGCAGGGAGCGGCCGTGCGGCGGCGGGGCGGCAGTCTAGCATTGCCGCCTATGACGGACTCGGCGGGCGAGGCGGCGCGTTTCCTGCTCCGCAACGCCGTTGACGCCCTGCCCGAAGGTGCCTTGGAGCGTCAGCTCGCGGAGGGCCCGCCGCTTCGGGTGAAGCTCGGGGTCGACCCCACGGCTCCGGACATCCATCTCGGTCACACGGTCGTCCTCCGCAAGCTCCGCGAGTTCCAGGATCTCGGGCACACGGTCGTCCTGATCGTCGGCGACTACACCGCGCGCGTCGGGGACCCGAGCGGCCGCTCGCGGGTTCGCCCGCAGCTCGACCCCGAGGAGATCAACCGCAACGCCGAGACCTATCAGCGTCAGGCGTTCGCCGTGCTCGACCGCGAGCGCACCGAGGTCAGGCACAACAGCGAGTGGCTCGACATGTCGATGCAGCAGCTGTTCGGGCTGGCCCGCACCGCGACCGTCGCCCAGCTCCTCGAGCGCGACGACTTCGCGCGGCGCTACTCGGCCGGCGAGCCGATCTCGATCCTCGAGCTCCTCTACCCCCTCATGCAGGGCTATGACTCGGTGGCGGTGCGGGCCGACGTGGAGCTCGGGGGGACGGACCAGAAGTTCAACCTCCTCCTGGCCCGCGACATCCAACAGGCCTACGGGGTCGAGCCCCAGTCGATCCTCACCATGCCGATCCTGCCCGGGATCGACGGGGTCCAGCGCATGTCGAAGTCACTCGGGAACTACGTCGGCGTCGCCGAGCCCCCCGAAGAGGTGTTCGGGAAGCTCATGCGGCTGCCCGACCATGCCATGCCGATCTACTACGAGCTGCTGCTCGACGGGCCCCTCGATCCCGAGCGTCCGGCGGTGGAGGCCAAGCGCGCGATGGCCCGCTCCCTCACCGCCCGCTTCCACGGGGAGGAGGCCGCCCGCCAAGCCGAGCGGCGGTTCGACCGGCTGCACGTCGAGCGCGAGGCCCCCGAAGACGTCGAGGAGTTCTCCTTCCGCGCTCCCGAGGGGACCGTCCATCTTCCGGCGCTCCTCTCCGACGCGTTCGGGATCTCGCGCTCGGAGGGGCGGCGGATGCTCGCCCAGGCCGGCGTCCGGATCGACGGCGAGCCGGTCGGGAACGGGAGCCTCGACCTGCCCGCGGCGCGGCTCGACGGGGCCGTTCTGCAGTTGGGCCGGCGGCGGTTCAAGCGCCTTCGGAGGGCCTAGGATCGGGACTACGCACGGTTGGCGCGACCCCCTCCCGGTGCTACACTCGCACGTCGCACCGGATGAGGAAGATCGACCGGGAGAAGGCCGAGGGCTGAGCGCCGCACCGCGGAGCCAAGCCGCTGGCCTCCCCCCGGGAGGCCTTTTTCGTGCGGTAGGCGCTCGAGCGGCGGAGTCCCCGCCCCAGGGCGCGGCGGTCTTTGAAAACTCAACAGCATGTGCGACCGCGAGCCATCGGCTCGTGGAAGCGTCCGGGTTCGACCCGAGCCCGCGGATTTCGCGGGCGAGGGAATGAACCAACCCGTCAAGGACCTCGCCGTGGTGTACGCGGCGAGAAGCTTGGCGCTCTCTGGTTAAGACAGTGGAGCCGGCTCGGCACCGTCGGGCCGGAAGACACCACGCAGTTCTTTTACGGAGAGTTTGATCCTGGCTCAGGACGAACGCTGGCGGCGTGCTTAACACATGCAAGTGGAGCGACGAACCAGGCTTCGGCCTGGGGCAAAGCCGCGAACGGGTGAGTAACACGTGGGTAACCTGCCCCGAAGA
>DASQXU010000166.1:0-5102 GCA_035639555.1 Thermoleophilaceae bacterium | reverse complement strand
GCTCGTGACGATGGGCGCTCGGGTGATCGTCTGCGACCCGCACCGCGCGGTCGTAAGCGGCCCGAGCCGGCTTCATGGCGAACGCATGGAGAGCCCCGACATCCGCGCCGGCATGGCGATGCTCATCGCCGCGCTGTGCGCCGAGGGCACCTCGGAGATCGGCAACATCCGCCAGATCGATCGCGGCTACGAGCGCATCGACGAGCGCCTGCGAGCGCTCGGCGCGCGGATCGAGCGGGTCACCGCCGAGCGAGTCCCGGCCTAGTCGCGGGCGCCGGCCTCCGGAGGCTGCGTGACCCAGCCGATCCCGCGGGGCACTCGCGACGTGCTGCCCGACGAGATGCGCGAGTTGCGCGCGCTCACCGAGACGCTGCGCGTCGCGTTCGAGGCCGCCGGCTACGGCGAGGTCTGGACCCCCGCGCTCGAGTACGAGGAGGTGCTGCGCACGGGGGACGAGCGGGCGGCCGGCGCGGCGCTGCGGCTGTTCGACGAGCGCGGCCAGGTACTCGCGCTGCGCTCGGACATGACCATCCCTATCGCCCGCGTCGTGGCCACGCGCTACCGCGATGCCGAGCCGCCGTTTCGCCTGTGTTACTTCGCGCACGCCTACCGGACGCTCGAGCGGGGACGGGCCCAGCCCCGCGAGTTCCTCCAGGGGGGCTTGGAGCTGATCGGGATGGAGCCGCCGGAGGGAGACGCCGAGGTGATCGAGCTGATCGCATCGGCGCTCGACGCCGCGGGGCTGCGGCGGCACCGGATCGGGGTCGGGGACGCCTCGCTGTACCGGACCCTGTTGGCGACGCTCCAGGTCCCGGACGACGAGCATCTCCCGCTGCTCGAGCAGCTCGCGCGCCGCAACCTCGTGGGTCTGGCCGCGCGGGTGGAGCGGCTCGCACTCGGACCCGCCGAGCGCGACCTCCTCACCCGCCTTCCCGAGCTTCGTGGCGGCCCGGAGGTGCTCGGGCGGGCCGGTGGGCCGGTGGCCGGCGCGGTCGAGAACCTGCGCGGCCTGTACGAGGTGCTGGCCGAGCGGGGCGCCGCCGACCGGCTGATCTTCGACCTCGGGCTGGTGCGTGAGCTGGGCTACTACACCGGGGCCGTATTCGAGGTCTACGACCCGGCGGTCGGCTTCGCCCTCGGCGGGGGCGGGCGCTACGACGAGCTGATCGGCCGCTTCGGGCGTGAGCTCCCAGCCTGCGGCGTCTCACTCGACGTCCAGCGCGTCCACCTCGCCCAGGCCGCGGAGGAGCGGCTGGCCGCGACGGCAGGGGCCGAGCGGTGAACGGCGGGCTCGTGCTCGCCGTCCCGCGCGGTGCGCTGCTCGAGGGGACGCTCGACCTGCTCGACCGCCTTCGGATCGACACCTCGGAGGTGCGGAGCAACGCGCGCAGGCTCGTCTTCCCGGAGACCGGGATCGTGACCATGCGGCCGAGCGACGTGCCCACCTACGTGGAGCACGGGGCCGCCGACATCGGAATCACCGGCAAGGACGTCCTGCTCGAGCAGGCCCAGCGCGAGGTGTACGAACTGCTCGACCTTGGCTACGGCCACTGCCGCATGGTCGTCGCCGCCCGCCGCGGAGACGACGCGCTCGGCGAGTCGCTGCGGCGCCTGGGCCGGGTGCGGGTCGCCACCAAGTACCCGAACGTCGCCGCGCGCCACTTCGCGGACACCGGCCGCCAGGCCGAGATCGTCGAGGTCAGGGGCTCGGTCGAGCTCGCGCCGCTCACCGGGCTCGTGGACGGCATCGTCGATCTCACCGCGACCGGGCGCACCCTCGCCGAGAACGAGCTCGAGGTGGTGGAGGAGATCTGCCCCAGCACCGCCCGGCTGATCGCCAATCCGGTGGCGCACAAGCTCAAGGCGGCCGAGATCGACCGCCTGGTCGAGCGAATCCGCACGCTCCCCGGGGTGACGGCGTGAGGATCGCGCGTCTCGACGCCGAGGTCGGCGCGGCGGCGATCCGGGCCCTCGCTCCCGAGGTGGGGGAGGTCGAGGCTGACGTGCGGGCGATCATCGACGAGGTGCGCCGCGAGGGTGACGCCGCGGTCCGCCGCCTGACCGAGCGGTTCGACCACGCCGAGCTCGGCTCGGAGGAGATCGCCGTGCCCCCGCGGGAGCTCGACGCCGCGCTCGGCGTCCTCGAGCCCGAGGTGATCCGGGCGCTGCGGACGGCGATCGCCAACGTCCGGGCGGTCGCCGAGTCGCAGCGGTGGGCCGGGACGGCGGTCAGGCTGCCCGAGGGCCAGCGCGTCGAGGTGGCCGAGGTTCCGGTTCGCCGGGCCGGGGTCTACGTGCCCGGCGGCCGCGCGGCCTATCCGTCCACGCTCGTGATGTGTGCGGTCACCGCGAGGGCGGCCGGGGTGGACGAGCTCGCGGTGTGCGCGCCGCCCGGCGCCGGAGGGCGCGCGCACCCGGCCGTCCTCGCCGCCTGTGCGCTCTGCGGCGTGCACGAGGTCTACCGGATGGGCGGTGCCCAGGCGATCGCCGCGCTGGCCTACGGCACCGCCTCGGTCCCTGCGGTGGACGTGATAGTCGGTCCCGGCAACCGCTACGTCCAGGAGGCGAAGCGCCAGGTCGCGTTCGCCCGGGTGGGAATCGACGGGATTGCCGGGCCGAGCGAGCTGGTGGTGGTCGCGGATGGCGGCGCCGACGCCGAGACGCTCGCCCTCGACCTGCTGGCCCAGGCCGAGCACGGCGCGGACGGCCTGCTGGCGCTGATATCGGCCGATGAGCGGTTGCTCGTCGAGGCCGAGCGCGCGATCGCCCGGCTCGTCCCACGCCGGCCCAGCGCGAGCGACGCCCCGCTCGCGCTCGTGCGCGCTCCGAGCGCCCGGGCCGCGGTGGCCCTCGCCGACCAGATCGCTCCGGAGCACCTCGAGCTGGTGGGGGCCGAGCCCGAGGCGCTGGCCGACCACGTCCGCGCCGCCGGCTGCGTATTCGTCGGGGAGGGGTCCGGGACCGCGTTCGGGGACTACGTGGCCGGCTCTAACCACGTGCTTCCCACCGGGGGAGCCGCTCGCTTCCAGAGCGCCCTCTCGCCGTCCACCTTCCGCCGCCGGGTGGCCCGGGTATCGTTGCCCGCGGACGCGCCGCGACGCCTGGCCCCGGCGGGGGCGGCGCTCGCCCGGGCCGAGGGCTTTCCCGTCCACGCCGAGTCGATGGAGCGCAGGGGCTGAGCCGAAGCGCAGAGATAACCCGCACCACTGGCGAGACCCACGTCGAGCTCACCCTCGACCTCGACGGAGCCGGGGAGGGCGTCCGGCACACCGGCGTCGGCTTCTTCGACCACATGCTCGACGCGCTGGCCCGCCACGGGCGCCTCGACCTCGACGTGCGCGTCCGCGGCGATCTCCAGACCGGAGCCCACCACACGGTCGAGGACACGGGGATCGCCCTCGGCCAGGCGCTCGACCGCGCGCTCGGCGAGCGGGCCGGGATCAGCCGCTACGGCCAGGCCACCATCCCGATGGATGAGGCGCTCGCCAGCTGCGCCATCGACCTGTCCGGCCGTCCCTTCACCGCGTTCGCGGCCGAGCTTCCGCCGGTGTCGGTCGCCGACTTCGACGTCGACCTGCTCGAGGAGTTCCTGCGCGCCGTGGCCGCGGCCGCCCGGCTCACCCTGCACCTGCGGATCGAGGCGGGGACCAACGCCCACCACATGGTGGAGGCCGCCTTCAAGGCGTTCGCCCGCGCCCTGCGCGCCGCGGCGGCGATCGACCCAGACGGGCAAGGCATCCCGTCGACCAAGGGGCTGCTGTGACCTCCATCGCCGTCCTCGACTACGGGATGGGAAACCTCCGCTCGGTGGAGAAGGCGCTCCAGCACGTCGGCGCGCAGGCGGAGCTCACGAGCGATCGCTCGCGCGCCGAGGCGGCCGACGGCCTGGTCCTGCCCGGGGTCGGCGCCTTCCCGAAGGCGATGACCTCGGTCCGCCGGCTTGGGCTCGACGCGCTGGTGGGCAGCCGCCTCGAGGCCGGCGTTCCGGTGCTCGGCATCTGCCTGGGCATGCAGCTCCTGTTCGAGCGCTCCGCCGAGCTCGGCGGGGCGGAGGGGCTCGGCCTCCTGCCCGGGACGGTCGAGCCCCTTGCCGCGCACGGCCTCAAGGTCCCGCAGATCGGATGGAACCCGGTCGCCTGGCGGCGCCCGTCCGAGCTAAGCCGGGGCCTTCCCGGCCCGTGCCCCTTCTACCACGTGCACTCCTTCGCGCCGGTGCCGTTCGACCCGGACGACGTGCTCGGAACCGCCGACTACGGCGGCGAGTTCGTGTCCGCGGTGGCCCGTCCGCCCCTCTACGGCGTCCAGTTCCACCCCGAGAAGTCGGGTCCCCACGGCCTGCGGCTCCTGCGCAACTTCGCCCGGCTCTGCGCCGAGGGAGCGCCCGGGGTGGGCCGTGCCGACGAGGCATCGCCCGCTCTTCGCGGCGCCGAACCCAGGGAAGCATGACCGCGCGGCCGGAAGAGAGATCCGGGGGCCGGCGCCTCGGCGAGCCAACGGCGGCTCTCAGCGGGGAGAAACCCGGGGGCACCTCCCCCCGGGCAGCATGATCCTGCTCCCGGCGGTCGACATCCGCCAGGGCAGGGCGGTCCGGCTCCGGCAGGGCGACTTCGGGCGGGAGACCGTCTACTCGGACGACCCGCTCGAGGCGGCGCGCTCGTTCGTCGCGGCCGGCGCGCGCCAGCTCCACGTGGTCGACCTGGACGGCGCCCGGGAGGGGGAGCCGGCCAACCTCGACCACCTGGCGCGGATCACCCGCGAGCTCGGCGTGCCCGTCCAGTACGGCGGCGGCCTGCGCTCGCTGCTGTCGATCCGCAGGGCGCTGGCCGCAGGGGCGCGCCGGGTGGTGGTCGGCACCGCCGCCTACACCGACCCCGACTTCCTGCGGGAGGCGCTCGAGACCTGGAACCCCCGGCTCCTGGTGGCGGTCGACGTGCGGGGCGACCACGTGTCGGTCTCAGGCTGGACCCGCGCCACCCAGATGCTCCCCGAGGAGGTGATCCGGCGGATGCAGCGGGTTGGGGTCAGGCGCTTCGCCTACACGAACGTCGACCGCGACGGCACCCTGGACGGGCCCGACCTCGATGAGGTGCGCCGGATCGGGG
>DASQXU010000165.1:0-12307 GCA_035639555.1 Thermoleophilaceae bacterium | reverse complement strand
CAATTGGTCGAGCAGTACGGGGACGTCGCGCTCGGTCACTTCGCCCGCCAGATGGCTGAGCTCGATCCCCAGCGCCGCCGGCAGCTGCAGCGCCTTGCCCGCAAGAGCTGACCGGGTCCGCTAGGGGAACGTCGGTCGACGACGGGCTCCGTCCACCGCGCCTCGCGCGGCAGCCACCACCTCGTGATCGCGGGCCAGCAGTTCACCTAGCCCCCGTGCGGGTGATTGTGGCGTCCCGCCGGGCCCCGTGAAGCGGGCGCCGGAGGGCGAGACCGTCACCTCTGCGGCCTAGCGCGTCCGACGATCGAGGTCCCGGACCGATCCCGGTGCCCTGACTCTTCGCCGCCGAGCTGCTGTGCTTTGTCGAAGCGACCTAGGAGGAGCCGGAGATGGCCGAGCACGTGCGGGCAGGCGGCATCGACATCTGGACCGAGCAGACCGGCGAAGGACCCGACGTCCTGCTGATCGGCGGCCTCGGGGACACCGTCGAGTCGTGGCAGTTCCAGCTCGACGGACTATCCGACCGCTACCGCGTGACCGCCTTCGACAACCGCGGGGCGGGCCGGACCGCGATGCCCGACGGTCGCGTCTCCGTGGAGGTGATGGCGGACGATGCGGCAGGAGTGCTCCTGACGCTCGCCATTCCGTCGGCCCACGTCGCGGGCTTCTCCGGGGGCAGCATCATCGGGCAGGAGCTGGCGCTCCGCCACCCCGAGCTGGTCCGCAGCCTCGTGCTCCAGAGCACATGGCCGGTGGTGGACCCATACCTCCGCAAGTGGCTGCTCTTCGTCCGCTGGCTGGTCGAGGTCGCGCCCAGCGAGCGCGCGTTCCTCGAGGGGTTCTTCCTCGACATCTACACCGCGCGAGCGCACAACGACGGGGTGGTCGATCAGATCATCGAGGAGGTGCTCGCCTTCCCACACAAGCAGGCGACCGAGGACTTTCGCCGACACATAGATGCGTGGCTCGACCACGACACGACCGAGCGGCTGCCGGAGATCGCCGCGCCGACGCTCGTGCTCGCCGGCGGGCGGGACTCGACCAGCCGCCCGGAGCTCTGCCGGGCCGTCGCTGAGCTGATCCCGGGCGCCCGCTTCGAGGTGATGGAGGAGGAGGCGCACCAGCCCTTCCAGGAGGTGCCGGACGACTGGAACAGCCGCGTCGACGCCTTCTGGCGCGAGGTCGAGGCGCGGGGCTGAAGTCAGCGGCGGCGCGCCGCCTGGTTCAGGCGAGCGAGCCGCAGCGGCTCCCCTCCGCGAGACCGAGCGTCCAGGCGAGACCGCCCGCGACCAGCGCCTGCTGGGTGCCAGCTGCCCAGCCCTGCGGGGAGGTCCCCAGCGTGTCGGCGAACACCCGGCCGTCGCGCTCTCGCCGACACCAGGCCACGGGCAGCGGTCCGGCCCCCGCCCCTGGAGCAAGCGAGGCAAGGAGGTGGGCGTCGACGGGCGCGGTCGGAGGAGCGAGCGGTTCGGCGCTCGGGAACGAGGTGGGGAGCAGACGGGTCGGGGGCTCCCGGCGGTCGTGGACATCGATCAGCGAGCCGGTGGGGAGCGTCGGCCCGGCTCCCGGGGTTCCCAGCATCCGGCTCCATCCGCGCCAGCCCGGGACGCGGTCGGTCGCCGAGCCCACGGCGAGCAGCCCGCCGCCCGCGCGCACGTAGCGGAGGAGCGCGCGCCGGACGCCGCCCGAGCTCGGCACCGCTGCACCGTCGAGCACGACCACGCCGGTGACTCCACGGAACGCCCGGGCCCGCAGCGAGCGGGGGTCGTGGGCGACCCGAACCGCAAGCCGACGGTCCGGGGCGCCCAGCATGCGCAGGAACTCGACACCGGTGGGGGCGCTGCTCGCGTCGCGCAGCACTAGCACGCGCGGGGAAATGAGCGCATGGCGGCGCTCGGCGGCCCGCGGCCAGGGCTGACGCCGGCAGCCGAACGTCGTGCCCGTCTGCTGCATCATCACGAAAGCGCGCCGCCCGGGCCCCGGGCAGATCCAGTGCCCGTGCCCGAGCCCATGCCCGACCTCGTGGTTGATGAGGTAGTAGCGGTAGTCGCGCAGGTCTCCGGCGTAGGACACCGAGCCCCGGGTCCAGCGGTCCACGTTGATCACCGCCCGCCCACGGTTGAAGCAGTCCACGACGCCCCGCGTGTGCAACGGGAAGCAAAGCCGGTCCACCGTGCGCGGGCGCGCGAGGGTCACGCGCAGATCGACGATGCCTGAGTCCACTCGCTGCAACGCGAGCCGCCGGGCGCCGGTCCAGCCTCGCCGATCGAGCAGGATGTGCTGCACGGTCGCCGCGAACGCCTCCCGGTTCACGCGCAATCCGCGCTCGACCTCTACCGCGAACCGGCGCACCGGCCCACCTCCCGACCCCGCGCTATGTCCGGGGACGACGATCAGCCCCGCCCGCGGCGGGACCGAGGTGAGCCGAGCGAACGAGACCTGAAGCCCCGGTGCCGCGCTCGCACCGGCCGGCGGGCCGAAGCCGCTCGGGCCAACCGCCAGCACGAACCCGAGGGAGGCCAAGACGAGGTCGAGACGCCGCCGGATCGGCCTGGGCACCGACGCAGCCTACCCGGACGGCGGAACGACCCGGGATACGCTTGGCCGGTCGTGGTCGAGCGCCTCAGGCACATCCCCGGGTTCAACATCGACCAGGTCGCCGCGGCGGCAGGAGAGGATCCCGATGTCCTGCGGATGGAGAACCTCGACACCGACGTCCCTCCCCCGGCGACGGCCGTCGCGGCGACCCGCACCGCGGTCGGCGAGGACGATGCCAACAGCTGGTTGCCGTTCAACGGCCGTGCCGATCTAAAGCAGGCGGTCGCCGACTACGTCCAGCGGCGCGGAGGGCCAGCATACGACCCGCTGCGCGAGATCGTGATCACTTGCGGGGAGGGGGAGGCGATGCTCGACGCCCTGTTCTGCCTCACCGATCCAGGCGATGAGGTCATCCTCACCGACCCGACGTACGCCGGAATGCTCAACCGGGTGCGGCTGGTCGGAGCCGAGCCCCGCCTCGTGCGGCTCCACGCCGACAGCGGGGAATGGCGCCTCGACATCGACGCGCTCAGGGCCGCGGTGGGCGAGCGGACGCGCGTCGTGTTCGTCAACAACGCCTCGTTCCCGAGCGGCTGGGTGGCGAGCGACCAAGAGTGGGAGGCAATCGCGTCGCTATGCGTCGAGCGCGACCTATGGTTGCTCTACTGGGGCGGGTTCGAGGGTGTCCTCTTCGACGGGTTGAAGCCGCGCCAGCCGGCGGCGCTCCCCGGGATGCGGGAGCGGACGGTCACGGTGGGTGCTCCGAGCTTCGAGCAGCGCATGATCGCGTGGCGAGTCGGATGGGTCGTGATGCCGGCCGAGCTGACCGACACCGTGACCCGATGCCAGATCTACAACGGCCTGGTCGCGAGCGGCTTCGCCCAGATCGGCGCCCGCGAGGCCCTGCTCGTCGGTGACGACGACCTGGCCACCGCGAACGCGGAGTGGCAGCGCCGGCGGGATGAGACGCTCCGCCAGCTCGAGGGCTTTCCGGTCGTCAAGCCCTCGGGAACGTGGGCGGCTCTTCTGGATGTCGCCCAGCTCGGGTTCGACTGCGCCGACGCGTCAACCCGCCTCCTCGAGCACAAGGTCGCCGCCACCCAGATGCGCGGGTGGGGTGGGGACGTTGCCGACCGCTACGTCCGGTTCGTCTTCAGCAACGAGCCCGTCGAGCGGATCGAGCTCCTGGGCGAGCGCGTGCGGGCCGCCCTGCCGACTTGACGCGGTTCGTCCCCGGCTACGTGCCGTCAGCTCGGGCGCCGTCGGGGTCGACCGGAGTGACCGCCCCGAGTCGGTGCGCGACGGCCGCTGCCTCGGCGCGGTTGCGCACGCCGAGCTTGGCCAGTATGCGTGAGACGTGCACGCTCGCGGTCTTGTCGCTGATGAATAGCTCCT
The DNA here is from genome assembly GCA_035639555.1 of Thermoleophilaceae bacterium. Lineage (GTDB taxonomy): Bacteria > Actinomycetota > Thermoleophilia > Solirubrobacterales > Thermoleophilaceae > DASQXU01. The sequence continues at coordinate 8,374 of DASQXU010000165.1, read as the reverse complement.
CGGCGATCTCGCGGTTGGTGCGCCCGTCCGCTATCAGCGGCAGGACGTCGAGCTCGCGGGGCGTGAGTTCGAAGCGGTCGAGGGATGGGGCTCGTGCCGCCGGCGTCTCCTGCCCGTCCTTCAGGTCGAGCCGCGCCCTTCGTGCGAGCGCCTCGAGCTCGTTCTCGAGCGGCCGGGCCGCCAGCTCGACGGCCACCGCGCGCGCCTCGCGACAGAGGGCTTGCGCCTCGCGACGGTCCGCCCCAGAGGCGATCAGCGCCTCCGCTCGGCGGAAGCGAGCGTAGGCGGCCTGATAGCGGTCGCCGATCTCCTCCCAGAGGTGCTCCGCCTCGGCCCAGAGGCGCGGATCGCCCGCGTCACCGATTCGCGACAGCTCGGCGGCGCACGCGCCGCGGGCGGCTAGGGCGCGCGGCGGCCCGCCGTGCGGGAGGTCCGCGAGCAGAGCGTCGAGTCGCTCGAGCAGCGTTCGGGCGCCCGCCTCGCTGCGGGCGCGGAGCTCGCGGTCGCCCGGGGCCTGCGCAGCGGTATCCGCGGCCGCCCGCGCGCCGAGCTCGTAGAGGCGGGCGGTGAAGAAGACCTGCGCGCGGCTTTCAGCCTTCTCGAGGGCTTCGTCGACCGTGGCAGCGGCCGCTTCCGGGCGTCGCAGCCACAGCTGCATCGTCGCCTGCACGGCTTTCGGCGGCCCGAGCCACATCGGGCCCCTCATACCGAGCAGGAGCTCACCCGCCCGCTCGATGTCGCGCGCGCCCGCTTCGAACTCGCCGCGGTCGACTCTGAGCGCCCCGCGACGCTGGTGCAGCAGCGCCGCCGCAAGACCGGTCGGCGTCCGCTGGGAGAGCTCCTCCATCAGGGCCTCCGCCTCCGCCCAGCGGCCGATCCTCAGCAGCCGCCCCGCCACCTCGGCGCGCAGGAAATCACCGAGGGCGTGGTCCAGCCCGAGCTGACCCGCGGCCCCGATGCCCTCGAGGGCGAGCGCTATCGATTCCTCGACCCGGCCGGCCTGGTCGAGGGCGTCGCTTTCATTGATGTAGCTCCGCGCCACGTCCTCGACCTGTCCGAGCTGGCGAGCGATCCGACGTGCGCGCGAGGTCGCCTCGACCGCACGGGCGTACTCGCCGATCCCGGTGCAGTTCGGGCCGATCGTGTTGAGCGCGTGGGCCTCGACCGCGCGGGCGCCGACGCGGCGGGCGATCTCGATCGCCTCTTCGCAGCGCGCCGAGGACTCGGCGGCCCGGCCGCTGAGCATCAAGACCTGTCCTTCGGCGGCGAGTACGAGCGCTCGCTCCGCCGACGGGGGATCCGCGGGCATGAGCTCGACCGCCCGGCGATAAAGCGGCAGCGCGTCTTCCTCGCGGCCCGCCGACCACACGTAGCGCGCGAGGCGCTCCGTCCCGAGCGCGGCGCCGACCCGGTCGGAGTCCTCGTCGATGAGGTCGAGCGCTGTCCTCGCCAGCGCTATCGCCCGCTCGGGATCGCCGCTCAGGTTCGCGGCGTCGGCGGCCCGGCGGGTCACCTCCAAGCGGCCGAGCGGAGGCTCGGCGCTCGGCGCCCTATCCCAGATCGCAAGCGCGCGCTCGAAATGCAGGCGCGCCTCACTGAGCGCATGCACCGCCTCGGCCTCCATGCCCGCCCGCACCGACGCGGGCAGCGCCCGGCCGAGCTCTTGTGCGGAGTGCCAGTGGTAAGCGACCTCGGCCGCCACACCCGCCGTCGCCTCGGTCAGCTCCGGGTGGGCTGCTAGGGCCCGCGCCAGCCTCACGTGTAGCGAACGCCGCTGGCCCGGCAGCAGGTCGGCGTACACGGCCTCGCGGAGCAGAGCGTGCCGAAACGAGTAGCTCGACGAGTTCTGGTCGTGCACCAGCACATAACGGCTCACGGCCTCGCGCAAAGCCTCGATCAGCTCAGCTTCGGCGAGCTCGGCCACAGAAGCCAGCAGCTCGTGCTCGACCCGGCGCCCGGCCACGGCCGCTATCTGGACAACCGACTGCGCCGCGGCCGACAACCGCTCGACGCGCAACAGCAGCGCGTCGCGGAGGGACTCGGGTAGCGGCGCTGCCTGGAAGTCGCAGGCGGCAAGCAACTCCTCGGCGAAGAATGGGTTGCCGTCCGAGCGGTCGGCCAGCCGCTCGACGAGGGCCGGCTCCGGCGGTGCGTCGAGGATCGAGGTCACCTGCTCGACGAGCTCCTGCCGGCTGAAGGGCTCGATCGACAGCCGCGTGGCGCCACCGCTGCGCTCGAGCTCGAGCACGAACGGCCGCAGCGGGTGCCGGCGACCCAGCTCCTCGGTGCGGTAGCTGGCCACGAGCGCCAGCCGCTCGCGGCGGGCGTTGCGGACCAGGAACGAGAGGAAATCGCGCGTGGATCGGTCCGCCCATTGGAGGTCCTCCACGACCACCACGGCGGGGGCCTCGCGTCCGAGACTGGAGAGCGCGGCCAATAGCTGCTCGAACAGGCGCGCTTGAGCACCCGGCAAGGGAGCCGCATCCGCGGGCGGGCGCGAGCCTTGGGCGAGCTCCGACAGCAGCTGTGTCAGCTCCCTTCGGGCCGGGGGGACGAGCGCCTCGTCCCCTCGCTCGCGGAGCAGGGAGCGGAGCGCACCGACAATCGGGGCATATGGCAGCTCGCCCTCGGCGAGCTCGAGGCACTCGCCCCACAGCACCGTCGCGCCGGTCGCGCGCGCCCGGGCGGCGAACTCAGAGAGCAGGCGGCTCTTGCCGATTCCCGACTCACCCGAGACGAGGACCGCCGAGCCTTCGCCCCGCTCGGCGCGAGCGAGAGCCGCTTCGAGCACTCCAAGCTCCGGCCGCCGGCCGATGAACCGCGGGCTTGAAACGAGGGCCATCGGCCCAAAGATAAGGCCGCGGATAAGGCGTCCTCCCGATGGCAGACCGCCGCCTCACCCGTAGCTTCGGGCGCACCGACCCACCTGAGAAGGAGCCGACATGACCTCCGAGCTCAACTACATCGCCGCCCTGCAGCGGATCGACGACCTAGCCCGGGAAGCCGAGCGCGCGCGCCGGGCTCGCCTCGCCCCGAAGCGTGGAGCCGCCGAGCGCCGGCGCCTGCGCCTTCGGCTCGGAAGGCGCGGCCCGCGCCGACCGATCGCAGCGGCGGACGCCCCATGACGCCCGCCGCCGCCAACGACGGGGCGACACGCGATCGCGGGCGACCCCAGCCGCGGTAGCCCCGGGGTGGAGTTGCCCGCTGCCCCAAGTTTGGCGCGTTAGCGCCTTGGCGTGGGCTCGTCCCCCTCCGCCTCGATGCGCTCCTTGCGCACCTCCTCGGCGATCCGGGCCTCGTCGGTCTCGGTCTCCTTCGTCATCCGCACTCGCTCTTTGGGAACGGCCCGCTTCTCGACGACGGGCTCCTCTTCGTGCAGGACGACCTCGTGCTCGGCCTCGGAGATCTCCGGCCCGCTCACCGACTGCTCGACGTTCGCATCGGTGATCGGCTCGCGCTCCACGCGGACCTCCTCCCGCTGCACGGGCACCCGTTGCTCGACCTCTTCGGTGACGACGTACTTCCGCAACCGGGCGCGGCCTCGCTCGCGTCTCGCGGTTCCGACCCGCAGCTCCTCTTCCGAGCGGGTCATCGCGTCGTCGGCCCCCGCCTCGGTAGCGGCGCCTGCGCCCGGTGCGCCCCTATCGGCCGGCAAGCCGGTTGCCGAGGGGCCGAAGGAATAGTCCAGCCCGTAGTGTCGGTAGAGCCGCTCTTCCTCGGCGGGGGAGAGCTCTCCGTCCGGATCTATTCTGGGCGCATCCTTCACCTGGTCCTTGGTCACCGGAACCCGTACCAGGTCCACCGAGCTGTCCACGAGCCCCGGCTGCTCTCCCTGCGGCTCGGCGCCGGCCAACGGCACGAGCGTGAGCTTCGAGCCGAACAGCCCGGTGCGCACCGCGGCCCACTCCGGCGCCTGGGTGTCGAGGTCGCGGTAGAGCTCCTGGATCGTGCCGACGCTGTTGCCGTCGACGTCGAGCAGCTCTCCGCCCATCCACTGATCTGCCTGAGAGACGTTCTCCATGGCTCCCCCTTCGTTGGCGTGCGTTCTCCTGGACGGCTGCCCGGCGCAGCGAACTGAATGCGTGAGGCTTCACAACTTGGCCCGCCCTAACAAGACCTCGACTGCGCCGACTCTCAGCTGCAACCAGCGGCCGACAAGCGTGCAACCACCCAGCGGGTAAGGCCCTCAGGGCGGGGGAGAACCGATGCGCGACCCCGCCGGGACGTCGCCTCCCTGCTCCGCCCCGGCGGGCTGCCCGTCGAACGCCGGTGCTAGGCGCTCTCGTCCTCCGTCTCGATCCGCTCCTTGCGGACCTCCTCGGAGACCGCCTTCTCTTCGACGTCGACGTCCTTCTCGAGCCGGACGCGCTCCTTCGGAACGGTCCGCTTCTCCACGACCGGCTCCTCCTCCTGGAGCGTCACCTCGTGCTCGGCCTCGGAGATGTCGGGGCCGGTCGTGGCCTCGCCGACGTTCTCGTCCGTGATCGGCTCGCGCTCGATCCGCGCCTTCTCGCGGCGCACCGGCACGCTTTGCGTCACCTCCTCGGTGACGACGTACTTCCTGAGGCGTGCGCGGCCCCTCTCGCGCGGGGCCGTCCCGACCCGGACCTCCTCCTCCGAGCGCGTCATCGCCTCGTCGGGCTCCTGAGAGGTGCCTCCGGGACGCCGACCCTCCGGCAGCCCGGAACCCGAGCGGGCCTCGCCGTACTCGAGCCCGTAGTGCCCATAGAGCTGCGCTTCCTCCTCCTGCGAGAGCTCGCCGTCCGGCTCAACGCGGGGCGCGTCCTTCACCTGTTCCTTCGTGAACGGCACGCGGACGTCCTGGCCGGCCGGCGCGGCGCCCGAGAGTGGTACGAAGCTCGACTTGGTCCCGAACAGGCCCGTATTCACGAGCGCCCACTCGAGCCGGCCGGTCTCCTCATCGAGGTAGACCTCGTCGAGCTTGCCGATCTTCTGCCCGTCGCCGTCGACGACGGTACGTCCGCGCCAGTCATGGGCCTCACCCATCTGCGGTTGAGTTTGAGTCATTGCCCTCCCTCCGTTGTCCGACGCTTGCGCCTTCGATGTGCGCTCATACGGCGCTACCCGGCCGCTCGCCGCCCAAGCGAAACGTGGCCGCGAGGGACTAGCGCGGAGGGGCCAGGTCGGCGGCGCGCTGGGGCGCCAGCACGATCGCGACCGCGTCGTCCTGCAGCGGATCGGTCGTGGCGCTCATCACCGCCTCCTGGATAGCGCGGGCGATGTCCGACGCTGAGCCGCTGGCTGCCGCCCGAACCGCCCGTTCGATTCCGTCGACCCCGAACAGCCCGTCGGGCGTCTTGCGGGCGGTGATCCCGTCCGAGTGCAGAATCAGGCGCTCGCCGTCATCGAGGCGGCGTTGGCGACGCGTGAAGCGGCGCTCGCGCTCGAGTAGGCCGAGCGGCAGACCGGGGCCAAGCGGGAGCTGCTGCATGCTGCCGTCCGGCCTGACCACGAGGGGCGGCGGGTGGCCGCAGTTGATCCAGCTGAACGTGGAATAGACGGCGCTCCAGCGGGCGACGATCGCGGTGACGAAGAACTCCGCCCGACCGACGTCGTAGATCACCTGGTGCATGGTCCGCGCCGCCTCCTCGAGCGTCTGGTCGCTGCGCCGCGCGGCACGGAGTGCGGCCAGGGCGATTCCGCCCAGGGCACCGGCCGTCGGCCCCTTCCCGGCCGCGTCGGCGATCGCGATCCAGGCGCCGTCGCGGTTCTCGACGTAGTCGAACCAATCGCCGCCCACCTCGTAGCTTGGGAGCACGCTCCCCGCGAGCTCGCCGCCGCCCATGCGGGCGATTCGCGCCGGGAGCATGCTCTGCTGAAGTTCGGCCGCGGCCTGGGTCTCCTTCCGTCGGCGCGCGGCGTCGATCACGTCCGTGTACCCGCGGGCGAGCTCCATCGCCGCAGCTCCGTGGCGGGCGAACTCGAGCAGCGCCTCCTCGCGGGCCCGCAGGCCGAGCAGCAGCCCGACCGCCCGGCCCCGGAGCCACATCGGGGCGATCGCGACGCCGGGAAGCTCCGCCTCGAGGCGCGCCCTAAGGTCCGGGACCCCGTCCTCGGCTAGCTCCGGCCCGAGCGCGAGCGGAGCGTCGAGCCGCGCCGGGAACTCCTCCGGCCCCGCCAGGCGCAGCAGGTGGGTGCCATCGATGTCGAGCACGTAGAGGGCCACCGGGTTGCCGCTCACCCGGCGCGCCTCGGCGACGAACTGCTCCGGGAAGAGGTGCGGTGGGATCTCGTCGAGCACACGCGCGATGTCGAGCGGGACGGCGCGCGCCGTGCCCAGCCGCCCCGGCGGGGCGAGGCGCTCGAGCTCCCAGGCGCGCTCGACGGTGACGTCGCGCAGGACGCCGAGCACACCGTAGAGGCCGCCAGCTCGTGACCGGAGCGGCTGAGCCGCGACGGCCACCCATTTCACCTCCCCATCGGGGCCGCGGTGCCCGAGGACGGCAACGCGCGGCTCTTGGGTTCGAAGCGCCTCGGCCAGCGGGTAGGCATCGTCCGGCGCGGGCGAGCCGTCTTCGTAGAGCAGCTCGGCGCGAGGTTCGGTCAGGCGCCCGCCGACCTCAAGCCGCCCGGCCGGCGCGACGAGCTCCGCCGCTCGCGGGTTGAGGCAGAGGAGCGCGCCGCGCTCGTCGAGAACGACCAGCCCGCGGTCGAGCGGGTCGGTGAGCGAGTGGAAGAGGCCTTCGGCGGCGGCCGGCGCGTCGGGGCGCCCGCTCAGGTCGAGGCACGCCTCCAGGAAGTGGGCGCAGGCCTGGCGCTGCCAGCCGGCGGGCGGCGCGGGCACGATCTCCGCCGCTTGCCGCAGCCGCTCGAGCGCCGGTACGAGTGCGGCCGCCAGTTCGTCCCGGCTCTCCGCGGCGCGCAGGCCGCCGAGCCGGTCGAGGCGGCGCTCCGTTCCCACACGCACTAGCCCGAGCACGAGGCGCCTGAGCACGGCAAGCGGCGGGCGCTCGCCGGTGAGGGCCTCGGCGATGGTCCTTCGCAGCTCCGCCACCGCCGCCGCACGCAACTCCTCCTCGAGAGCCGCACGGCTCGAGAAGTGGCGGTGGAGCGTGGAGCGGCTGACGCCGGCCGCCTCGGCCACCTCTCGCAACTGCAGATCGTCGGCCGAGCGCAACGCCCGCGCGGCGGCTTCGAGGATCGCAGCTCGGTTCCTACGGGCGTCGGAGCGCCGGGCACGTCCCGGTGCGGAGGTCATGAGGGGACCATACTGCGACATCGGACGCGGCGCATCGCTAGGGCTGTCCTAGTTAGAGAGGTCTTTTGCCGTTTAGGCGTCCGTGCGCGTCAGAATGGCGTCCCGATGGAGCTTGCCTCCCTGAGCGCCTTCTCTCAGAGCAGTGCGCGCCCCGCGACGCGACGCCTGCGCGTCTCGCTCTACCGCGACGCGACCGCGATCGTTCGGGACGAGCTCGGGAGCTCGCTCACCCTCGACGAGGTCGCGCGGCGGGTGGCCACCTCACCGCGCCAGCTGCGGCGGGCGTTCGCCGAAGTTGGCGGCACCAGCTTCCGCGCTTACGTGCTCGGCGTCCGGATGGCGCGCGCGTCGGAGCTGCTCGCGACGAGCGACCTGCCGGTGGCCGAGGTCGGCCGGCGCGTGGGCTACCTCCAGCCAGGCCAGTTCGCCAAGGCGTTCAAGCGCGCACACGGGGTCACGCCCTCTGAGTTCCGGTCGGCGCGCGGCGGCGGCTGAGCCGCCGGCCGCTCTCGATCGGCCGAACGTCCGAGTCGCTTGCGACTCGTCACCGACGCCCGTCTTCACAGGCTTCAGCCAGCGTCGTGCCTTGACGCCCCCGCGGCGCTTGCGGCTCGCTGGTAGTCCGCGAGGGCCTCCGCGTGCTCGATGCTGCCGTGGTGGTGGAACTGCCGCCACGCTCCGTCCTCGTACCGGAAGTAGCGGGTGGTGCGGATCTTCAGCGGGGCGGCATCGTCGCCAGAGCGCGTGTACGTCCCCGTCTCACGGCCCGCGAACACAGCGTGCCGCTCGCCGATGTACTCGACCACGTCGCCGAAGGTGACCTCGACCCGGATCGGGCCGTCGAAAATCCTCTCGTAGAGCTCCCTGACCGCGTCCTCGCCCCGGAGCATTCCGCCGAGCGGGTTGTTCAGCTGGACGAGCGGATGGTCGGCCCAGTCGTCGCTGAGGGCCTCGATGTTCCTGTTGTTGAGCGCGTAATAGAACGACTCGAGCGCCGCCCGTGCCCCCGCTGGTGAGGGATCGGGTGTCTCCGCGAGACGGTTGCGCGCCTCGGGTCCGTACTGCAGATCGGTCTTGCGGATCATCGAGGGACTCGGGGCCAAGCTATCGCGCCGATCCGGCGAGCATCTCGATGACCTCGCGTGCGACCTCGCT
>DASQXU010000164.1:0-8220 GCA_035639555.1 Thermoleophilaceae bacterium | reverse complement strand
GGGTCAGACTGCTAGCCATAACCGCCGAGGGCGAGCGCCTGAGGGAGCGCCTGATCGAGCGCCTCTCGGACCCGCCGCCCCCTCTGGCGCGACTCTCCGCCGCCGATCGACGCGCCCTGCGGGACGTGCTACGCAAGGCGCTCGACCCGCTGAGCCCGGGAGCGGCATCGAGGGCCGCTCGAAGCTGAACGAGCGCGAGCGGCCACACCTCCGGGGAGCGGGCGGTGATGGTCGCGACCCTCAGAAGCGCAGGATGGCCCCGATGCCGCCGTGCGCGGCGAGGTCGTCGTACCTGCGCACCCGGAGGACCTCGGCCGCCTGCTGGAGCGCGCGCTCGACCGCGGTCTCGATCACATCGTCGCGCCGCTCCAGGGCCGATCCGTCGGCCGGGCAACGCTCGCCCCCCTCGGGACCGAGCCAGCCGCACTGTGGGCAGACGACGCCCGGCGTCGAGTAGCGGTCGGCCAGCAAGAGCGTCTCGACCCGCTGTTCGTTCAGGGCGCGCAGCACCGCCTCGAGGCCCGAGGCGGCGCGCCCGCTCGAGCCCGCCCGCTCGGCGAGCCGGTCGAGGGCCTCGCGCTCGCGGCGCCGCTCGAACTCCTCCATGGCCGGCAGGGCGGCCCCGTGCACCTGCTCGGGAGTCGAGTTCTCCACGTCGATATCGATCCGCCCCACGACCCGCTCGGCCACGTAACGGTGGAGCGTGGCCTGGAAGTCGGGCACGAGCTCGTCCGGACCTCCCAGCAGCAGGTGATCGAAGGGCCTCCGCTCGAAGTGGCGGAACAGCGCTCCCGCCGCCCGCTTCAGGTGATCGGCGACCTCCTTCGCGATGGCCCGCTGGTAGCGCGCCTGCGACCAGCCGCCCTGGTCGTGCCAGCCGCTCACGGCGTCGTCGAAGCCCTCGACCTCGACCAGCCGGTCGTGGGAGCCGCGGAGCACCCGGGCGGCGCTGCGGTTGACGAGGGCCACGCACCACGCCCCGTCCTGGGCGATGCCGACGAGGGGCTGGATGAACGGTGTGCGATCGATCACCACCTGGCTGTCGGGCGGGTCGGGCAGCTTGATCACCTCGAACAGCCCGGCCGACTCGGAGCTGAACATCGCCAGGCCGTGCGCTCCCTTGACCGAGAGCACCGCTCCCTCGAGCTCGCGCCGCACCCTCTCGAGGCTGCGTTCGAGGTCCTTGCGATCGTCGTGCGAGAGGCCGTCCTTGCTGTGGAGCTGGCGCTGGGCGCGGTCGATGAGTGAGCGGACCGCGCTGGCGCGCGCGGCGGCCGTCGCGAACGCGCTCGGGCGCAGGTCGAGGTAGAGGCTGAGGACCCGGGGGCGATCGAGCGAGATCTCGGACAGGCGTCGCACCGCCGCCGTGTCCGGAGCGCTTACCTGCATGGACCACTCCTACCCCGAGGGCGGCCGTGATTATCGGCCGCCGCGACGGCTCCGCGCGCCCGTCCGGGCCAGCGTAACACTTACGAAAGATTAGTGTATAGTTGTGCGAGCAACAAACGTCGACGAAGGAGCTACCACGACTCAGGACAGCACCATTCGCGTTCTCGACCCCGCGCTCGAGGATGAGCTCGAGGACGGCGGGTACGAGGTCGGGGCGCAGGACGCGCCCGACGAGCTCGACGCCAGCCCGCTGGTCGAGGACGAGGAGGACGACGAGCAGGAGCGACCGGTGACGGCCGCGCGCGCGGCCGTGCCTGAGGTCACGACCGACTCGCTCCAGCTCTTCTTCAACGAGGCCCGCCGGTATCCGCTGCTGACCGCCGCGGAGGAGGTCGAGCTCGCCAAGCGGATCGAGCGCGGCGATCTCGCGGCCAAGGAGCGGATGATCAACTCCAACCTGCGCCTCGTGATCTCGGTCGCGCGCCGCTACCAGGGGCAGGGCCTTTCGCTGGCCGACCTGATCCAGGAGGGCATCCTCGGTCTCATCCGGGCCGTAGAGAAGTTCGACTGGCGCAAGGGGTTCAAGTTCTCGACATACGGCACGCTGTGGATCCGTCAATCGATCCAGCGCGGCCTGGCGAACTCGGGGCGCACCGTGCGCCTCCCGGTCCACGTCGGCACCCGGGCGCGCAAGATCGCCGACGCCGAGCGCAAGCTCGCCGCCGAGCTCGGGCGCGAGCCGACCGAGGACGAGATCGCGGCCGCGGTCGAGCTCTCCCCCGAGGAGGTGGCCGACATCCGCCGCGCCGACCGAATCCCGGCCAGCCTCGACCAGGGCGTCGGGGAGTCGGGCGAAACGTCGCTCGGGGACCTGATCGCCCGCGACGGGCCGGGGCCGGAGGAGGAGGTCGCATCGGATGTCGAGGGCGAGCTGGTCCGCCGTGCGGTGGGCGGGCTCCCCGAGGCCGAGCGCGACGTGCTGACCCTCCGCTACGGCCTGGGCGGCACCGAGCCGGTGGCGCTGCGCGAGGCCGGCCGGCGGCTCGGGATCTCGAGCGAGCGCGTTCGCCAGCTCGAGGACCGGGCGCTCAGGCGGCTGGCGGGCCGGGATGAGCTGGCCGAGCTGCGCGACGCGGCGTAGTCCCCGCGGCGGTCTCCGAAAGCAGCAACTCGAGCACTGCCTTTAGCCCCCCGCGGGCGGCGGCGGCGCGCTGGCGCTGCGCGCCGCCGCCCTCCCGCAGCATCCGCCCGACCTCGTCGAGCGCGGCCTCCGACCCGGCCTCGCGGGCATAGGGCCGGCCGCGGCGAAGCGCGCTCATCGCGACCTCCCGCAGTGGGGCGATGCCGCGGTGGTGCGGCACGCGGGCGTCGAGGCCGTCGCGCACTGCCGCGAACGTGCCCCACTCGATCGTCTCCGACGGGGGCGGGGGCGGCGCGGCCGGCTCGGCCTCTAGCCGGGCCAGCGCCTGTACCAGCGCCGCGAGCCCGGCCACCTTGTCGAGCGACGACTGGGCGTCGAGCTCCCGCACCTCGACCGTCCCGAGCCGCGGGTGCAGGCGGACGTCCCACCACACGAGGGTGTAGTCGGCCGGGCCCCCGCCGGCCGCCCCGGCCGCGATTCGCCCCTCCCACTCCTCGAGATCCCGGAGCGGCGCGGGGACGCCGCGACCCGGGTAGGCGCGCACCAGCGCGCCGCGGGCGCTGGCGAACCCCGAGTCGCGCCCGAACCAAAACGGCGAGTTTGCCGCGAGGCCGGCGAGGAGCGGCAGGTGCCGTCGAAGGCCGTTGAAGGCCCGCACCGCGCTCGCGGGGTCGGGCATGCCGACGTGCACGTGGAGCGCGCACTCGGGCGTCCGCAGGATCAGCCCGCGCATGGAGTCGAGCACGCGGCGGTAGCGCTCGGCGTGGACCAGCCTGACATCGCCGAGCGGCGCGGTGGGATGGACGCCCGCGCCCATCAGGGTTGCCCCAGTCGCGCGCGCCGCCCGGCGCCCGCGCCCGAGGGCCGCGACCGCCTCCTCGGCGCGCACGCTCGGGCGCGAGCGCAGCTCGATCTCGGCGGCATAGGCCTCGTGCGCGGCGGCCCCCTCGGGCAGGTCGACGCCGGCCAGCACCCGCTCGGCCTCGTGCGCGAGCGCGTGGCCGTCCGGCTCGACGAGCAGGAGCTCCTCCTCGATCCCGACCGTGAACGGCTGGCCGCTGCCGAAGGCGTGGTCCATCACGCCTCCAGGGCCGACTCCGCGGCCACCTTGCCGAGCACCAGGGCGGCGGCGAGGCCACTGGCGTAGCCGCCGGTCGCTATGCCGCCGGCGTCCGAGCCGCAGGCGAAGACCCCGGACGCCACCCGCGCCGCCACGTCGATCCTCAGGCCACCGAGCGTGGTGGTGATCCCGGCCACCGTCTCGACCTCCACCGCGCCGCCCTCGCGGTGGACCGGCGCCCCGGCCGCCTCGGCCGCCGCGACCATCTCGCCCACCGTGCGGTCGCGGACCCGGGCATCCAGCGCGGGCTCGGCGACCCGATACCAGGCCCGGGCCCGCGGCTGCCGCGCGGTCCACTGCACAACGTCGATCTCCGACCAGCTCCGGGGCGCCCGGCGCTCGCCGGTGGCCGAGCGGACGTCGGCGTGGTGGGCGTACAGCTGGGCCAGCGGCACGAAGTCGGCCTCCCCCACCCGGGCCGGCGGCGCCGGCATGTTCCTCCCGTAGAACTCATCCATGCCGGCGCTGGTTCGGGCGCCCGCGGCGAGGCCGAGCCGGAGCCCGTCTCCGCTGCCGCCCGGGGCTGCGCGCAGGAGGAGGTGCTCGGCCTGGTCGGTGATGTAGCGGCGAACGAGCCCGCGGTCGGCCTGGAATCCACCGGTCGCGAGCACCACCGGGAGCCGCGAGGGCAGCTCCCGGATCGGCTCGCCAAGCCGGATCGGTCCCGCGGCCACGACCAGCGCCCGGCAGAGGCCCGCGGGCTCGAAGCGCACCCCGGTGGTCAGCGGGTTGCCCGTGTCAGCGGCGAGGACAGGGGCGCCGAGCCGCTCGAGCCAGGCCAGCTCGCGATCGACGCGCTCGTAGACGACCCGCTGGAGCTCGGGGTCGCCGTCCGGGCACTCGGAGCGGAAGCGCTCGAAGTCGCGGTAGCGCCAGACCACGCCGCTCGAGAGGCTCATCGAGCCGCCGGGCCGCTCGAGCTTCTCGAGCACCAGCGGCTCGGCGCCGAGCTCACGGGCGCGCGCGGCGGCCGCGAGCCCGGCCATCCCCGCGCCGGCCACCACGAGGTCGGGCACGAGTCAGGGGCGCTTCCCGCCCGCAGGACGGGCCGGGAGCACTACTTGAGGGCGAACCCCGGCTTGTGCTCGACGTACTCGAGCTTGATGCGGTCCGGCCCCCACAGGAACACCGCCAGGGTATTGGGGGCGTCGACCACGTCGTCGACTTCGAGCCCGCGGCGACGCGCCTCGGCCTCCAGCTCGGCCGCCGACTCGATCAGGAGCGCCAGGTGGTTGAGCAGCGGTCGCTCGGTCGCCGGTGCGACGCCCTCCTCGAGCCGCACGTGCCGGTCGGCTACCGCGAGCTGCCCGTCGCGCCGCGCGAAGCCGAGCTGGGAGAGCCCCCGCGCGGTGCGCTCGGGATCGGGGACCCGCAGCACGACGTGATCGAGGTCGTACTCCGGTCCGGCCCCGGAGGAGGCCAGCCCGAGGCCGAGGCCCTGCGGTCCCCCGAACGTGACGACGCCGTCCGCGGTGCGCTCGGGGCGGATCGAGTCGGGAAGCGCCGCCACCGCCCGCTCGAGATCGGACGCTCGCAGCACCACGCGCTCGAGCACGCCGGGCTCGCGAGGCCCTTCGGCGGCAAAGAGCGTGAGCTTGCCACGGCGGGCGTCGACGCCGACCAGCGTGAACGAGTCGGTGCGCTCGATGACGTGCATGCCGAGGTGATCGCACAGGAACGACGCGAGCTCGTCGCGGTCGGCGACCCACAGGGCGACGTGGTCGAGGCTGCTGGGGTTGATCACGATCCGGTCCCTCTACCCGAAGGCACCGCCCCTACACCACCGCCCGCTCGAGCCGTTCCAGCTCATCGGCGCTCAGCGAGAGCTCGGCCGCGGCCGTGTTCTCCTCGAGGTGCTCGACCGACGAGGTGCCCGGGATCGGGAGCATGACCGGCGAGCGCTGCAGCAGCCAGGCGAGGGCCACCTGGCCGGCGGTGGCGCCATGGCGGCGGGCGATCTCGTCGAGCGGGCCGCCCGGTCGCGCGAGGCTGCCGGTGGCGAGCGGGAACCAGGGCAGGAACCCGAGCCGCTCGCGCTCGCACACCTCGAGGACGTCCTCGGAGCGACGCTCGGTCAGGTTGTAGCGGTTCTGCACGGAGACGACCTCGACCACCGCCCGGGCCCGCCGGAGCTCGTCGACCGACACGTTCGAGACGCCGACGTGGCGGACCTTCCCCTCCTCCTTGAGCTCGCGCAACGCGCCCATCGACTCCTCGAGCGGCACCTTCGGGTCGGGCGAGTGGAGCTGGTAGAGATCGATGCGCTCGAGCCGCAGCCGCTGCAGGCTTCCCTCGCAGCACCGCTTGAGGCGCTCGGGACGAGCGTCGCTCGGCCACCGGCCCGGGCCGGTTCGCCGGAGCCCGCCCTTGGTCGCGATCACGAGGTCGTCGGGATAGGGGTGCAGGGCCTCGGCAATCAGGTTCTCGCTGACCTCGGGACCGTAGGAATCCGCCGTGTCGATCAGGTTGATCCCCAGTTCAACCACCCGTCGCAGCACCCGTGTGGCCTCCTCCGGGTCGTCGGGCGGCCCCCAGATGCCGCGGCCGGTGAGCCGCATCGCGCCGAACCCGAGCCGCCGGACCTCGAGGTCGCCCCCGAGCGTGAACGTGTCGCGGGTGGCCGTCGTCATATCCCCATCTGTAGCGGATCGCGGCCCCCGGCCGCGCCCTGATCGCGTCCGGAAAGCGCGACCAGGACTAGCGCGCCGGCTCCACAGCGGCCGGCTGGCGGCGCAGGCGGGTGCGCAGCGCGCTTGCGCGCTTGCGGAAGAGCGTCACGCCGCGCAGCTTGATCTCCTCGTAGCCTCGGATCAGGTCCGGCAGCTCGCAGAGCTCGACGGCGAGGTCGTGGGTCTCGGGCGAGAGCGCGGCGAGCGCCTCGGTCACGAGCTCCTCGTACTCGCCGATCAGCGCGCGCTCGGTGCGGCGGACCTCCGTGTAGCCGAAGGGGTCGAGCCGGGTGCCGCGCAGCCGCCGCATCGCCAGCATGGCCCTGAAGGCGGGGACGAACCAGCGCCCGAGCTTGACCTTCCGCCCCAGCCCGAGGGCCCGCAGGAGCGGGGGGTGCAGGAGGAACCAGACCTTGGCGTCATCGCCGAGCTCGCGCCGGAGCCTGGCCCGCTCCACCGCATCGAGGTGCAGGCGGCCCACCTCGTACTCGTCCTTGTAGGCCATCAGCTTGAACAGGTGGCGGGCGACCGCCTGGCTGAGCTCCGTGCGGCCCGGCGTCCGCTCCTCCTCGGTGGCCTTCACCCGGCGGACGACCTCCACGTAGCGCGCCGCGTAGTCGAGGTTCTGGTAGTCGTGGAGCTCGGGCACCCGAACCCGGAGCAGCCGCTCGAGCTCCCCGTCCGCGGCCACCGAGTCGATCAGCTCCCGCTCGCGGGGGTCGGGCTCGCGCACCGGGGGCGCGTCGTCCGGCCCGCGGGTGATCTCCTCGATGGCGTCCGGCGCCACCACCACCGCCCGCCCCCAGGCGAACGCGGCGAGGTTGGTCTCCACCGCGGCTCCGTTCAGCCGGATGGCCCGCTCGATCGCCTCGGCCGAGACCGGCAGGGCGCCGCGCTGGTAGGCGGCGCCCAGCGCGACCGTGTTGGCGGGCATGTGGTCGCCGAACAGCCGCTCCGAGAGCTCCTGCGCGTCGAGGTAGACGTTGAGGTCGGCGCGGGTGACGCGCTCGATCCGGTCGAGCTCGGAGCTGAGCTCGGGGAAGCGCTCCTCGGTGCCGGCCACCATGCGGCCGGTCGGGACGGCGTGGGTGGACACCACGGCAACGGTGCGGCCGGGGTCGGCGGTGCGCAGGTTCTGTGGGGTCGCCGCCCCGAGCAGGTCGAAGCCGAGGTAGAGGTCGACCGCCGCCGCCGGGACCTTGCTGGCGCTCGGATGCGGCTTGGAGCTGATCCGCAGGTCGGAGACCACCGGACCGCCCTTCTGGCTGAGGCCGGTCTGGTCGAGCCCGGAGACGTGCCGGCCGTCGATCAGCGCGGCCATGCCGAGCACCTGGTTGACGGTGACCACCCCGGTCCCGCCGATCCCCATCATCCGCACGGTGAAGTCGCCGGTCGGCACGACCGGCTCGGGGTCGGAGAGCTCGACCGGGAGCTCCGGAGGCTTCCGCACCGCCGGCTCGCCCGGCTCGACGAGGAGGAACGACGGGCAGTCGCCCTCGAGGCAGGAGTAGTCCTTGTTGCAGGAGGGCTGGTGGATCCGCGTCTTTCGGCCGAACTCGGTCTCGACCGGAATCACGCTGAGGCAGGTCGACTTGCGCCCGCAGTCGCCGCAGCCCTCGCAGACCCGCTCGTTGATCCACGCCCGCACCGCGGGCTCGGGCGCCTTGCCACGCTTGCGGCGGCGGCGGAGCTCGGCCGCGCACTCCTGGTCGTGGATCAGCACCGTCACCCCGGGCACCTTCGAGAGCTCCTCCTGGGCCTCGAGCAGGTGGCCCCGATCGCGGACCTCGGCGATCGGTGCCAGCTCGACCCCCCGGTAGCGGCCGGGATCCTCGGTGGTGACGATGATCTTCTTGACCCCCTCGAGCTCGAGCAGGCGGGTGAGCTCGGCCACCGGGAGC
>DASQXU010000163.1:0-2778 GCA_035639555.1 Thermoleophilaceae bacterium | reverse complement strand
GGTTCGTAGTTACCCCGGTCGTCGGGACCATACCTAAAACTAGGGAGAGAGTTCGCAGGCGGGGCGCGCCTATACTTGCGCGTCGCTGCGGCTGTAGCTCAGCTGGCTAGAGCGTCTGCTTGCCATGCAGAAGGTCGTGGGTTCGAATCCCATCAGCCGCTTTCGGCGTTTTCGCTGCTAATCGCCACCTTTCATGAGAAGAGGCGCCTTGAGGCGCCTCCACTCGTGGCCCACTAGTGGCGAGAACGTCCTCGGCGCTCACTCGACGGGGCGTCGGAGGGTACGGGTTGCATCACCGCACGGCGTCAGTGCGGGTGATTAGGCTCGCCGACGCGGGCCGGACGCGTGTCCACGCCGTTGACGAAAACCGCGCGCGCAAGCGGCCTTCGAGGCCCTCGAGGCGCCGAGCGGGCGTGCGCCGAGCGGGCGTGCTCGAGGCCCTGCCGCGTGGGCGCCTCCAGGCGGTCCGCTCAGAATCATCACTTCTATCGCCGCTCGTAATCCGGCTCGTGGTGCGGGGTTGCACCCACTTGTCAACGCCGTGTCCACGAGCCCGGGCGTCGGGAGGGGCTCAGCGCGGCGGCCGCCCCGCCCTCCGAGCCGACCGAGCCCGTTGCAACGCTGTGAGCCGTGACTGATCCATTCGACATCGCCGCTGACCTGCTCATCGGCAAGCGGCCGCCCCGGCCCGGTGAGCGGCCGCGGGTCGAGGTCCCGAGGGACGACCGGCGGCTGCTCGCGGTCCTGGCCATCATGAGGGACATCGGCGTGGCGCCGGCCATGATCCCGCCGGCCAAGCTCCCGGCCCTGCTCGAGGTCGTCGCCGAGGTTCATCCGCCAGGGGAGTTCGGGTGAGCCGCTCCGACCGCACCTACTCCGCCGCCGACCGGGAGGCCGCGATCAAGCTCGCCTCCGAGGTCGGCGCCGCCGAGGCGTCGAGGCGCCTGGACATCCCGAGCGGGACGATTAGGTCTTGGAAGCACCACGCTGGCGAAGTCGATCCGCCCGCTGGCGTCGACCGGCAGGATTGGGCGACCCGCAAGGCCGCGGGCGCCGAGGCGGCGTGGCGGACTGCCGAGCAGGCGATTGCTCGCGTCCGCGAGCTGCTGGACGGCAAGTCCGAGTCCTCGCCACGAGACCGCGCCGCCTCGGCCAGACGACATCTACGGCATCTCCAAGTGGGTCGGCGAGCAGCTCTTGGCTCGCTGGCACGCCGACCGGCCGGAGGTTCGAATCGTCGTGGCCCGGCTGTTCAATAGCTACGGCCCGCGGGAGAGGAATCCGCATGTGCTGCCGGCGATAGTGTCGGCCATCCGGGAGCGGCGGACGGTCGAGCTCGGCAACCTCTGGCCGAAGCGAGACCTCATCTTCGTCACCGACACCGTAAGGGGCCTCCTGGCGGCGGCCGCGGGCGGCGCCGGCTTCGACGTCTTTAACGTAGGGACCGGCGTCGGGACGACCGTCGCGGACGTCGTGCGCACAATCGAGGCAGTCCGCGGTGAGCCGCTCGAGGTCCGGGAGGTCCCGAGCCGTCGACGCGACATCGATCGGCATCTGGTCGCTGACCCGAGCAAGCTGATGAGCGCCACCGGATGGAGCCCCGAGTACGACGTGGAGGCCGGGCTGAGGGAGCTGTTG
Organism: Thermoleophilaceae bacterium; assembly: GCA_035639555.1. Classification (GTDB taxonomy): domain Bacteria; phylum Actinomycetota; class Thermoleophilia; order Solirubrobacterales; family Thermoleophilaceae; genus DASQXU01. Next base: position 1,140 of record DASQXU010000163.1, on the reverse strand, counting down.
GAGCGGGAGGAGCTCTGTCCGCGCCGCGCACGGGACGGCGGACGGCGTGCAACCCAACGGGCCAACGGCCCATTGGAGCCGCTATCGAAGGAGCTCGGCGTGAGCTACCGGAGCGCGAAGCGACAATTCCTGGGGATCGGGCTGTCCTGCGTGCCGGACGACGAGTTCGTTGAGGCCGTCCGGGGGGCGGTGCGGACGCGGTCGCGTTTGACCGTCTCATTCATCGACCCAGACTACGTGCTCCGCGGGCACCACACGCCCGGGCTGATCGAAAAGATCAACCGCTTCGACCTCGTGCTCGCCGACGGGTGGGGAGTCGTACTCGGAGGGCGGCTGCTGGGGCTACCCGTCCCCGACCGCCAGGGCAACGATGACATCTGCCCTAAGCTCTTCGAGCTCTCGGCGCGGGAGGGGCTGTCGAACTTCCTCTTCGGATGCGGCCAAGGCGTGCCCGAGAGGGCGGCCGAGAACCTCGTCGCCGCGTTCCCCGGACTCCCAATCGCCGGGACCCTTCACGGCCACTGGGACGTGATGCGCGGGCACCCCGGGCGCTACGACGATGGCGACGTGGACATGATGGTCGAGGCCATTAACGCGGCGCATCCGGACATCCTCCATGTCTCGATTCCGACCCCACTGCAACAGAGCTGGGTCTGGGAAGTGGCCGACCGCTTGGACGTCCCAGTGATCCTCACCGGGGGCTCCTACCTCGACCATCTTGCGGAGTGCGTCTACTGGTACCCGGCCTGGACGAACCGCCTCTATCTGTGCTGGGCGTACCGGCTCTTCCGCGAGCCACGCCGACTCTGGAAGCGCTATTCCATCGACCTGACCGCCTACGGGGGCATGGTCCTGCGCGAGAGGCTCGGGCACCCCCACCGGTTGCCTCAGCTCGTCGCCGTCGCGGAGCGGCCGGGGGCCGGCGTGGGCGCGTAGGGAAGCGGCGAGGCGTCACTGTCAGCCTCGCTCGCATGCGCATTCCGACGCCACCCGAGGCAACCGCCCCCGTAAGCGGCGCCGAGACTAAAGGGGGCGGCCGCGAAGCCGCCGACTTAAGTAGCGTCCGTCTGCAGCCGCTCAGCGGCGGCCGCTTTTCGGGATGACCCACCGTCCTTCGCGGTGTCATTCGACCCACAGATC
>DASQXU010000162.1:0-6007 GCA_035639555.1 Thermoleophilaceae bacterium | reverse complement strand
GCCTGGGTCGCCTGGCGCTTTCTGCGTCGAGGCGAGCGGCGAGTGCTCGAAGGCCGGGCAGCTCCGGCGACGTGGCCGAGGTTACGCCGCGGCCGGTCGCACGCGCTCTGCTGCCTCGGTCCAGATCATCTCCTCGCGCCCGGGGCCGACCCCAACCATCACCACGGGGATCCCCAGGAAGTCGCTGATGAACTCGAGGTAGGCCTGGGCGCCCGCCGGCAGCTCGGCGAGCGAGCGGGCGCCCGAGATGTCCTCGTGCCATCCGGGCAGGGGCATGAGCTCACCGCGCGCCTTGTGCAGGATCGACTGGTGATAGGGGAAGGACTCGAAGGTCGCGCCCCCCGGGCCCAGGTAGCGCACGGCGACATAGAGCGGGTCGATGCCGGTGAGGACGTCGAGCTTCGTGACGACGAGGCCGGTCAGTCCGTTGATGCGCGTCGCGTAGCGGAGCGCGACTAGGTCGAGCCAGCCGGTTCGCCGCGCTCGTCCCGTGGTCGTACCGAACTCGCCCCCCGCTTCCCGCATACGTTCGCCGAGCTCGTCGTCGAGCTCGGTCGGGAACGGCCCAGCTCCGACGCGGGTGCAGTAGGCCTTGGCTACCCCCCAGACCTCGTCGATGTCGCGCGGCCCCACTCCGGCGCCCACGCAGGCGGCCCCGGCCACCGGGTTGGAGGAGGTCACGAACGGATAGGTCCCGTGGTCGATGTCGAGCATCGTGCCCTGCGCGCCCTCGAACACCACGAGCCCACCCTCGTCGAGCACGTTCCACACGAGCGGCGGGGCGTCGGCGATGTAGGGCTCGAGCCGGTGGCCCAGAGTGCGGTAGTCCTCCGTCATCGTGTGGAGATCGAGCGACGGATCCTTGGCGAAGGGCCGGAGGCTCAGTCGCTTGGGCTCGAGTGCGGCCGTGATCTTCTGCTTGAGGATCTTCTCGTCGAGGAGGTCCTGCATCCGGATGCCCAGGCGAGCGGCCTTGTCCGCATAGCACGGGCCGATCCCGCGCCGTGTCGTCCCGATCTGCAGCTTGCCGAGGCGGGCCTCGCCGGCGTGGTCGAGCAGCAGGTGGTAGGGCATGATCAGGTGGGCGTTGGCGGAGATCCGCAGGCCGCTGATGTCGACGCCGCGCCGCCGCAGGTCGTCGATCTCCCGAGTCAGCACCTTCGGGTCGACCACCACTCCGTTGCCGATCGCGCAGATCGTGCCCGGATAGAGGATTCCCGAGGGGACCAGGTGGAACTTGTAGATCTGATCGCCGCGGACGATCGTGTGCCCGGCGTTGTTGCCGCCCTGGTAGCGGACCACCGCGTCCGCGTCCTCGGCGAGCAGGTCGGTGACCTTTCCCTTGCCCTCGTCGCCCCACTGGGCGCCCACGACCACGACACCTGGCATGACGCTCCGAGTGTAGGAAAGCGCTCCCCGTGTGGGCTTCCGCCGAGCGCACTGGCGCTGACCCGGGACGGCGGCGCACGGGGCCGCTCGGCTTCGCCGCGCTCAGGGAGTCGCGGTCATCCGTAGGTCGGGGCCCATGATCGGGATCGGGTCGCCACAGATTTCGCTGAGCCGCGAGACGGTACGCGCGCCCACCTGCTCCCTCAGGCGGTCGAGGTTCGTGATGTTGGTGGTGACCACGATCGAGCGCTCATCCTGCCAGCGCTCGTTGACGATCGAATAGAGCTGCTCGAGGACCCACTCGGTGGTGCGCTCGGCCCCCAGATCGTCGAGGTGGAGGACGTCGACCGCGCACAGCCGGCGGAAGAACTGCATGTAGGACTCGCCGGTGTCGCGGTCGTAGGTCTCCTTGATCTCGGCGAGGAGGCGGGTCATCGGATAGATGGCGACGGTCCGACCGGCCTCCTCGGCGGCCTTCGAGACGAGCATGGCAAGCGAGGTCTTGCCGGTCCCCACGTCCCCGTAGAACCAGAGCCCGCGCCCGGCGTCGACGTGGTCCTCTATCCGCCGCACGAAGTCGCGCACGTGGCGGAGCACGTAGGGGTCGAGGTCGCGGATCGGCTTGCGGTCGAACGAGACGCCGCGGAACCGCTTGGGAATCCCGGTGCCGAGCCGCCGGCTCGAGCCCCGTCCGCTCCGGCGAGCCAGGCAGGCACACGGGCGCGCGACGTTGCCCTCCTCGAGCAGGTAACCGCTGCCGTCGCACTCCCCGAGCGGGCAGACCTGCTGAGGGACGCCCGAGAGCTGGCTCGGATCGGGGGCCGCGCGCAGCACTAACCGCCCCCGTTGGCTTCGGCGCCCAGCTCGACCGTGCGCTCGCGGTAGAGGTTGGCGAACTTCGGGTAGCGCTCGATGAACGTGAGCGGCACCGTACGTCCCGCCGGCCCGTTGCGGTGCTTCGCGACGATCACGTCGGCCTCGCCGGGGCGCTCCGAGTCGTCGTTGTAGTACTCGTCGCGGTAGATGAACATGACCAGGTCGGCGTCCTGCTCGATCTGGCCTGACTCGCGCAGGTCGGAGAGCATCGGGACGGGCGGGTTCCGCGCCTCCACCGCGCGCGAGAGCTGCGATACGGCGATGACCGGCACGTCGAGCTCGCGCGCGAGGACCTTGAGCCCGCGGCTCATCTGGCCGACCTGCTCGACGCGGCTCTCGGTCCGCCCCTCGGCGCGCAGGAGCTGCAGGTAATCGACGATGATCAGCCCGAGCCGCCGCCTGCCGTTCAGCCGTCGCGACTTGGCGCGGATCTCGAGCACGCCGATGTCGCTCGAGTCGTCGATGTAGAGCGGGGCCTGCGCCAGGCGGTCGGCCGCCCTGAGCACCTTCGTCCAGCGATCGGGCTTGACTCGACCCTTGCGAAGCTCGTCGCTCGAGAGCTTGGCCTGAGAGGCGATGAAGCGGTGGGCGAGCTCGGTCTCCGACATCTCGAGCGAGAACAGCGCTACAGGCACCCCGCGCTCCACCGCCGCGTTCTCGGCGATGTTCGTGGCCAGGGCCGACTTCCCCATCGAGGGCCGCGCGGCGAGCACGATCAGGTTGCCCGCCTGAAACCCGCCGGTGAGCTGGTCGAGGTCGGTGAACCCGGACGGAGTTCCGGTGAGCGCGACGCCGCGCTTGGCCAGGTCCTCGAGCTTCGCGACCTCGGCGTGGAGGATCTCCTCGAGCGAGCGCATCTGGCCGCGGTCGTCGCCGTGCCCGATGTCGAACATCGCTTGCTCGGCGCGGTCGATCAGCTCGCGGGCCTCGCCCGGGTGGGCGAGGACCTCTGCCTGGATCTCGCGGGTGGCCGACAGCAGCCGGCGCAACATCGCGTCGTTCTTGACGATGCGCGCGTAGTTCAGGACGTGCCCGGCCGCGATCACCCTGGTCGGGAGGGAGTGGACATAAGGCTCGCCTCCGGCCTCGTCGAGTTCGCCAGCGCGGCGGAGGTCGTCGCAAACGGTGATCGCGTCCACCGCCTCGGGCTCCGCCTTCTCCTTGAGGCGGAGCATCGCCCGGAAGATCAGCTGGTGGCGTGGTCGGTAGAAGTCCTCCGGTCGGAGCCCGACCTCCAGCAGCACGCCGTCGAGCGCCTGGTCCGAGAACAAGATCGAACCGAGGACCGACTCCTCGGCTTCCGGATTGTGCGGCGGGACGCTCGGGCTAGCCTCGGGCGGGACGGAGACGGCCACCCGCGCCCGGCTCCATCAGGCCTCGGGCGTGACGATCGTCTTGAGGTCGGCCGTCACGCCCTCCTGGATCTCCACTGTGACCATGTGGGTGCCGGTTTGCCGGATCGGGTGGTCCAGCATGACCCGCCGGCGGTCGATCCGAACGCCCCTGGCCTGCCTGATCGCATCCACGATCTCCTGCGCGGTGACCGAGCCGAACAGCCGGCCGTCGTCCCCTGCCGCGTGGGGGATGGTGAGCACCGTCTTGCGCAGCAGCGCAGCGGTCTCCTCGGCTCGGGCAGCGGCTTCGGCCGCGGCGCGCTCGGCAGCCTCGCGGCGCCGTCGGGTCTCGGCGATCGCCCCCTCGGTCGCCGGCTGGGCGAGCTTGCGCGGCACCAGGTAGTTGCGCAAGTAGCCCGGCGCGACGTCGATCACATCGCCGCGCTCGCCGAGCTCCTCGACGTCACGGAGCAGGATGGCCTGGGCCACTAGCCGCGCCTCACCGGTCGGCCACGTAGGGCAGTAGGCCGAGCTCCCGCGCGCGCTTGATCGCCCGGGCAAGCTGGGACTGATGGCGCCGGCAGGCGCCGGTGACCCGCGACGAGCGGATCTTGCCCTTGTCGCTGATGTGCCGCCGCAGCGAGCCGACGTCCTTGTAGTCCACGTGGTCGACCTTCTCGCGGCAGAACGGGCAGGGCTTGCGCCGCCCGCCGGTCGGCGCGCCCTTGCCGCGGCGCCGCCGCTCGCGTCCGCCACCACCGCCACCACGTTGCTTTGCCACTGCTGAAAGCTCCTGCGCTCGCCTAGATCCTGGTCAGAAGGGAATGTCGTCGTCCGCGGTCCCGCCGGCGGCCGGCGCCTTCTGAAAGTCGGCGGTGTCGGCCGGGACATCGCTCTGAGGCACGAACCGGCCGCCGTTCTCGCCGCCCTCGCGGGATCCGAGGAACTGAACGGAGTCGGCAATGATATCCACCGACTGGCGCTTGTTCCCGTTCTGGTCCTCCCACTCGCGCCACTCGAGGCGGCCGTCCACGGCGACCGGGCGGCCCTTCTGCAGGTAGGTGGCGCAGTTCTCGCCCTGGGCGCCCCAGACCGTGACGTCGAAGTAGTTGGGCTTGTCCATCCACTGCCCGGACGCGGCGTCCTTCCGCCGCGTGTTGCAGGCCACGCGCAGCTTGCAGACCGCCGTGCCGCCCGGCGTGTTGCGAAGGTCCGGGTCGCGAGTGAGGTTTCCGGTGAGTACTACTCGATTCAGGTTGGTGGCTGCCATCTGTGCTCCTTGCTCGCTTGGGCGAAACGCTGTGGTGACGGGTCGGCCGAGAGTACAAGCGGGATCGGCGGTCAAAAGCGTCTTCCGAGGAGAAGTTGCACCAATGTCCGCGTTGTTTCGCGGAGGCGTTGCGCTCGTTACCCAACCGTGCGTCGGTCGCCGCTCAGCGGGCCGGCGCGTCGGCCGCGGCCCGCGCCGCCACGCGGCCCTCGGGCTCCTCCTGACGGGCGCGCGGCGCCTCCGAGCGCTGCGGCGGCGGAGGCGGCGCCGGCTCCCCCGTGGTCCGGATGACCCGGAAGCGCAGCACACCGTCCATGATCTTGAGCCGCTGGTCGAGCCGCTGAAGCAGCTCGCGTTCGCCCCGGATCTGGAACAGCCGGTACTCGGCCTCGGGGCGGTGGTCGATCTCGTACGCCAGGCGGCGGTGTCCCCAGTCGTGCTCGCCGACGAGCTCGCCGTCGGCGGCGATCAACGACTCGACCTCGGATACGACCCCCGAGCGCTGTTCCTCGGGGGCGTTCGGGTCGATCAGGACCATGAGGTCGTACACGCGGGCCATCGAGCGCGCCACCATAGCAACGCCCCGACCGCGAACCTGCGGCGTGCTTCGATTCTCGAGTGCGGATACGGCCGGCGAACCCCGGGGACCTCGACGAGCTCGTGGCCGTCCACCTCGCCTCGTTCCGGGCCGGCAACGGGCCGCACCTCGCGCCTGAGCGAATGGCCGAGCTGACGCCCGCCCGCGACGCGGGGGCGTGGGAGCCGGTGCTCCGCGATACGCCCGAGCGGGCCCGCCTCGTCGTGCTCGAGGACGGCGGCGAGCTCCGCGGGGTCGCCGGAGCCGGACCCGCGCGCGACGACGACCTAGACCGGAGCTCGACCGGCGAGCTCTACGCCCTCTACGTTCACCCGGACGCCTGGGGGCGAGGCTACGGGGACGCGCTCCACGCCGCCGCCCTCGGCCACCTGCAAGCCGAGCGGTTCACCGCGGCGGTCCTGTGGGTGCTCGAGGGAAACCAGCGGGCGCGGCGCTTCTACGCGGACCGCGGCTGGCGGGAGGATGGGGCGCGCGGGGCGTTCTGGGAGTCCCCGAAGGTCAGGCTGCGCACCGTGCTGGGCCGCTGAGACGAACGCCTCG
>DASQXU010000161.1:0-4136 GCA_035639555.1 Thermoleophilaceae bacterium | reverse complement strand
GAGCGACTCGACCAACGCCCCCGCCATGTCGATCTCGCGCTTGGAAGGCGGCCGCTGCGGGGCGTCGATCTCGAGCTCGTCGCCGGCGACGACCTCGTCGTGGAAACGGAGGGTGTGGAGGGCGATCACCTCGTCGAGGGCGCGCACCGCCACGAGGTACTCGCGACCGCGATAGCTGAAGCGCCCGATCCCGGCCCGACCGGTGCGGTGGAGCGCCTCGTGGAGCAGGCGATAGGCGTTCTCGTCGTCCCGCGAGCCGACGTAGTACGTTCGCTCGTAGAAGACCGGGTCCACGTCGCCGGCGTCGACGAACTCGGTCAGGTGGACGACCTTGCCCCGGTCGCCGGCCGCCGCCTTGATCTCGTCCTTGTCGAGGACGACGTAGGTCTCGGGCTCGACCTCGTAGCCCTTCACCACCTCGCCGTAAGGGACCTCCCGCTCCTCCTTCGGACAGATGCGCCGGTGCTCGATCCGGGCGCCGTCCTTGGCGTGCACCTCGCGGAAGTGCACGGTCTTTGACTCGGTCGCCGTGTAGAGCTTGATCGGCACGTTGACGAGGCCGAACGTGATCGTGCCGTTCCAGATCGAGCGGGGCACGGCGATTGGGTACCCCGCGATCGCGACCGTCAATCGAGCGGGCGGGGCCTCCAGGGAGAGCGGCGTTCAGTCCGTAGCCCTGATCTCGCGGACGTAGACGCTCTCGAGGCCGCCCGCGTCGCGCACCTCGAGCCGCGGGAAGTAGTCGCCGGGTCGCGCGTACCGGTGCCTCACCGAGGGGCCGAACGCGGTCGCTCCGTCACCGAGCCTCCACACGAGCGAGACCGGAGGCGACGGACCGGGCTGGAGGACGCTCGCATCGAGTGCGACCTCGCTCGGCGGACCGCCAGCCGGACGGGTGGCCTGGAACGCGACCAGCGCTGGCGGAGCTGGCCCCGGCGAGTGGAGGTGCACCCACGTCCTGAACGTGCGGTACGTGCCGTAGTAGCCCTGGGTCCAGAGCACCTGCTCCCCGTCGCCGGCGGACATCCGGAGCGGCACGACCGGCCGGTAGGCGCCGAACCTCAAGCCCCGCGTGAGCGCTCGGTGGCTCCAGCTCCGTCCGCCGTTTCGCGTGCGCCAGCGCTCGATCTCGTTGATGCCCCTGATCTTGCGCGAGAGGTAGACGATCGAGGGGTCGCGCTTGTCGAGCGTGATGCCGCCCGAGTAGCCCCATTCGCGCGGGGTGATCGAGATCGTGCCCCCCGCCCCGGCGACGAGGTGGTCCGCCCATCTGCGCCCGGTCCAGCGCGCGTAGCGGTAGTCGTGCCGGCTTCGCGAGTGGATCACGGCGTAGACGATGACCGGCCGGCCATCCGGCCCGACCGCGATGTCGTGGACCCACCCGCTGGCTCCGTGGCGTCGGGCGTCGTACACCTTGTCGGCCTCTCGGGGCGAGAAAGGCAGCCGGGCGACGGTCCGGATCCGGCGGCCGGAGGCCCGGTAGACCGCGCCGTGACGGTACTTGGCGTAGTAGATCCCGGTGGGAGCCTCGCGCGGGTGGCTGCGGGTGAACGCCATGTGGATCGTCCCGCGACCATCGGTCGCATACTTGACGTACGGCCGCTGCCCGGGCACGCGAATCATTCGGCGCGGCGACGACCAGCGCCCGCTGCGGCCCTGGATCGAGAAGAAGCTGCTCCAGTCGGTGCCGCGCCAGAACACCCAGAGCCGGTTTCCCTCGGCCGGCAGGCGGAGCGGACTTGGATAGGTGTTCCCCCCGCGCCCCAGGTGGCGGGTCGGCAGCCTGAGCGTCGGTCCCCAGGAGGTGATGTCGAGCGGCCGCGTCGATATCCGGTAGAGGATGTGGCGGCCGTCGTGCTGCGAGTAGAAGACCAGCAGGCGCTGGTCCGGTCGGACGGACAGCGTCGGGCTGGCGTGGTCGTCGACGTGCCCGAACAGCGCGACGGTCACCCGACGGCCCGAATGCTCGTCGTAGGCGCCGACGTTCACGTGGCCTCCCCAATCGAGCCAGCCGGCGTACGTGCGGCCTGCGTAGTGGACCGCCCGGGGGTCGGCGAACCAGCACCACCCCCCGCGCCCGAGGACTCGATCCTGGCCGAGGACGCGGCTGGGAACTGCGAGCAGCGCCAGCGCCATGGCCGCCGCCGCCAGCCGCGTGAAACGCCGCTGGGCGGTGGTCGGGCGACTCTTCCTTCCACCGTGCTCGGGCATCTGACCGATCGTCCGAGAGAGAAAGGCCGCCCGGAAGGGGACCCAGGTCTAGGGCTCGCTCACCCTGGATTGGGGCGGCAACGGGTTCCCCTTCGATAGCCGCTCGCGCTGTGCCGGGGTGCTCAGTGTCGGCAGGCACGACTCGAGTGGCCGCGCGCGGACCTCTCGGAAGCGAGTCGTACTCGACATCTAGCAGCGGGCCGGCCCTTAGGCCGAGAGAGCTACGCGCGCCGGCCGCAGCTCCTGAAGCGCACGCTGCGCCGCGAGCGGTTGCCGGCGCCATCGCGCGCAAGCACGGTGAGCCGGTGCCGGCCGCGCCGCAGCCGAGCCGGAACGCGAACCCGCAGGCGGCTCGAGCGAGTCGAGCGGAGCAGTCGGCGGTCGAGATACACGCGAACGCGTCGAACGCCGATTGGGTCGCGGGCTCGAATTTGGACCACGAAGGAGCGACGGACGCAGCGCCTGCCCGTGCCCCGCAGGCCACTGATCGCGATCTGCGGGCCGGTGTGGTCGGGCGGCGGTGGAGGCGGTGATGGAGGCGGCGGTGGAGGCGGCGGGACGGCAGAACACGCCGAGTCCGGCACGCTTCGCAGTGTCAAGCAGAAGGTCCGGGCGAGCACCGCGTGGCCCGCGTCGTTTGGATGCAGCGAATCGGCGATCAGCGCCTGCCCGCCGGCCTTGAACGGCGGGTAAGCGTCCGCCACCTCCGCCCCCTGCGCTCCCGAGATGCAGAAGATGAGGTCGTTGAGCCCGAGCCGGTCGCCGGACTGCAAGCAATCGATCCGAAGGTCGCTGCCAAGCAAGCCGCGGTCGATGTCGGGCTCGGTGGGCGGTCCGAGCCCGCTGTTCGGGTTGTAGTAGGCCATCGCCACCAGGTCCTCGGCCCCGGGGTCGCTGGCCAGCGCGGACTGGAGGTCGCGAAGGGTGGCCGCGAAGTTGGCGGCAAAGGGGCAACTCGGGAGATACCAGGCGCCGGCGCAGATGGCGCGGTCGTTGCCGCCGATGTCGATCGTGACCACTCGCGTGTCGGAGGGCGCGTCGATGTCGGCGATGGCCTCGCTCAGTTGGGCGCCGCGCAAGCTCGTGCTGGTCTCCCCGCCGAGGGCGCGGTTGGACCACTCGGAGAGACCTCCCCCCAGTGGCGTGCGCAGGATCGCGAACAGGCGAGCCGGATAACCGCCCCGACTCGGATCGCTCGCTCCAAACCCGGCGGCCACCGAGTCGCCGAGCGATACGTAGAGCCCGGCCGCGTGGGCCGCCGGCCCGATCGCGGCGAGCGCGAGGAGCATGGCGAGCAGGGCGATGACCAGTCGGGAAGGAACGACGCCTCGTGGTTGTCGGTTGCGGTCGGCGGGCATGGAGGCGCTCGGTCCTCTAGGGCATCGGCATCGAGCCGGACGCGTTCCCGTGCGTGTCCGAGCACGGTGCGTCGAGGCCGTCGACGTCCGCGCGGTAGGGCCGATAGGCGATGCCCGAGTAGGCGCGCAGCGCGTTGAACGGCGCGCACTGCGCGAACGCCGGCCGCGAGCGCTTGGTCAGCCAGACGTGGGTCATCCACGTGCCGTTCATCGTGTGCCTGTGCCAGCCCAGGAGGTCGCCCCAGGTCCGCGGTGGGCGCCCGGCTCGCGCCCGGTACATCGCCGCCGCGAGCTTATACCGGTGCCGTGGGTTGCACCAGAACACCAGCGCCTGCGGCCGGCGGGGGTCGAGGAACCGCCCGGTGAACCGAACGCCGCCCACGCGGAAGTGCACAAGCCCCGGGCAGCTCGTGCTGGAGATCCTGGGGTCGGAGCGGTAGCCGAGCCGGCGCGCCTCCGCAACGGTGTCGTAGCGCTTGGCCGCCGCGTTGGTCCGCAGGTGGAGCCGGCGGGCCCTCCTCCGGTTGGCGAGGCTCGCGGCGCCCCAGTGCGGGTACTCGTCCATGT
>DASQXU010000160.1:0-4821 GCA_035639555.1 Thermoleophilaceae bacterium | reverse complement strand
CGGCCCACGTGCAGCGAGTCGAGGAGGCCACCGCGAAGCTGCTCGAGCGCGCCCGCGCGATCGAGTCCGAGCTCGACTGGCTCACCAGCGAGCTCTCGGGCTCGATCGGGAGCGTGGTCGCCACGGTCCGCGACGGCGCGGGCTCGCTCTCCACCCGCCTCGAGCAGATGAGGAGCGAGCTCTCGCAGGTCGGCGCGGGCACGATCGCCCACGGCGAGCCGGCCGTCGCCGGCCCCGCCGACGCCGCGCGCGACGTCCTCGCCGAGGTGCAGGAGAGCACCGCCGAGGCGGCTCCCGAGGGGAAAGCAGGGCAGTGGGGCAGGATCGTCCTGCCCGCGGTGGGGGTCGGCGTCTTGCTGGGCGTGGCGCTTCTCATCGTGCTCGGGTTGGGGGACGGCGCACGGCACCGGTCCGCGCCGGTCGCCCGGGCCAAGCCGAAGCTCGGGTCGAGGGGCGGCTCGCGGCACGACTCCGCGCCGGTCGCCCGCGCGAGGCTGAAGCCGACCGCCGCACGTGCGGCGCCAAAGCACCGAGTTCGATGGCGGCACCGCGCGTCTGCTCGCCAGTCGGCCCCGACTCAGACCACCGCCGCGCCGGCCCCGTCGCCGCGGGCCAAAGCGCTCGCCCCGATAAGGCCCGCTCGCCGAGCGACGACGGTCTCGCCCGCGCCAACCCCCACCGCCCCGCGCCAGGAGGACGCGCCGCCGAGGTCGGCTTACCCCATTCCGCCCAGGGTCGTGCACTCCCTGCCGTCGAGGGTGAGACAGCGGCTGATGCGCGCGAGAATCCCAACGAGCGCGCGCGTCTGGTCACCCGCTGCCCGCGGAAGACGTACCTCATGGCCGACGCGGCATTCCCCGACCGCAGCGAGCCGAGACCCGACTTGGCCACGGCGGTCGCGCTGACCTCTACCATCGCGCCGCCGTAGTGACAACCTGGCGCCGCTTCCGGGAGGCGCTGCGCCGGCGCTCGCCTCGCCTCGAGGCCGCCGTCCCGTACCCGCCGCTCTCCGAAGTGAGCGAGGACCAGCGCCGGGAATTCACGAGGCGCTGCTCGACGCCGACTGCTTCGAGGACCTGCCGGGGAAGCGGCAGGCAGCGATCCGCCCGGCAGAAGCGGCACGGCCGCAGCTCCGGCTGGTCTAGCGCATCAGCACCACTACCCACGACTACCCTTAGCCGGGGAGTGGCTCGGCGCAGCGTTGAATCGGACGTCTACGAGCGCCTGTACGGTCCCCCGCGCAGCGGGCGAGACGTCCGCCGAGGGCCGGGCGGGCAGCGGCGGGTGCTGGTCGACGCGGCGCTGCTGCCGCCGCCCGAGAGCGATCCAACACCACCTCCGGCTTGGAGTCGCCCGCGCCCACGCTGGGGCGGGATCGTGCTCCCCGCGGCGCTAATCGGCGTCTTGCTGGGCGTGGCGCTTCTCATCGTGCTCGGGTTGGGGGACGGCGCACGGCACCGGTCCGCGCCGGTCGCCCGGGCCAAGCCGAAGCCGGCCCCGGCCGATGCGCCGCGAAAGCAACGAGTTCGGCGGCGGCACCGCGCGCCCGCTCGCCAGTCGGCTTCGACTCAGACCACCGCCGCGTCGGTCCCATCGCCTCCGGCCAAGGCGCTCCCCCCGATGAGGCCCGCTCGGCGAGCGACGACGGTTCCGCCCGTGCGAACCTGGACCGCGCCCCGCCAGCAGAAGGCGCCGCCGAGGCCGGCTTACCCCATACCGCCCAGCATCGTGCGGTCCCTGCCTTCGAGGGTGACACAGCGGCTGATGCGCGCGGGAATCGCGAGGAGCGCGCGCGTCTGGTCACCAGCTGCCCGCGGAAGACGTACCTCATGGTCGACGAGGCATTCCTCGCCCGCATCAAGCGCAAACCCGACTTGGCGAGGCCGGTAGCGCTCGCTCTCGGACATCGCGTCGTCCAGGTGACCACCTTGCGCGGCTGCCGGGGGCGCCTTCGATCGCTAGCCCGGAAGCGCTCCCCCGGGATCGAGCGCGTCGTAGGCCCTTGCCGTTAGGTGCCGCGGCAGCTCGGTCATGCCGGTCGCCCCGGCACGTATCGCTCCCTCCGGCTCTGCGGGGGCCGCTCCGTTAGTCCTGCAGGTGCCGCTCGAGCGCTTCGAGGCGGCCGGCGAGGTCGCCGGCCTCAATCGCCCGCTAGCCGAACCCGCAGAGGGTCGCGATCACCCGCGCGCGCTCGGCGGTGCCGACCTCCTCGTCGACCGGCACCGCCGCGATCTGGGCCTCGATCACGCCGAGGACATCGTGGGCGGTCGCGAGGCGCAGTTCGCTAGAGAGATCAGCGGCGCGAGAGGTTCCACGGGATGGTTCGACGCGGGGCGCGCAGTGGCGGCGGGCGTGCTGGCCTTGGCAGCCCGCCGGGCGTTCGGGGTTCTTGTAGGGCATCGCCGCCGACTACCGGCGGGGCGCACGGTTCAGACGTAGAGAGTGTCACGCGTGCGAGCGAGGCGGCCAGGTGCGACGTGCCGGGCCGCGAGCCCCTGCGGTCCGATGCCGACCCTCAAACTTGCGGTCGAGGCGCAGTGGGCGTAGGGTCGGTTCACCATTCAAGGCGGGCTGCGCGGCAACTTGCACGGCTACCCGTGGCCCTAACCACGGAGGAGAGATCTCTAGGCGCACCGCGATCGCTTTGGGCGCAACGGTAGTTGCGCTGGGGGTCGGCGCAGCCGCCTGGGCAGTGGTGAGCTCGGGCACCCCCATCCCTGCGCCTAAGGCGACTGCCACCCGCGGGCATGTCCCGGAGTACGTCAGCCGCTGCCTGGCCAAGCCCGACGCCGAGCGGGGCGCCTGCTTCGCCGCTGCGAGCCGCGGGCAGGTCCCGGGGTACGTCGCCCGCTGCCTGGCCAAGCCCGAGGCCGCGCGGGGCGCCTGCTTTGCCGCTGCGAGCCGCGGGCACGTCCCGGGGTTCGTCGCCCGCTGCCTGGCCAAGCCCGACGCCGCGCGGGGCGCCTGCTTCGCCGGCGCCCGGCCGTAGGACTCCTAAACTCGGTTGCGTCAATGACGTGTAGCTGGACGATGAGGGGCGCAACACGCTCGGTAGCTCGCGGGCGCCGGCTTCGATCGCGAGCCTGAACCGCTCCTCCGCGCCGAGGTCGCCGTGGTGTCGGACGAGGCCCTTGCCGTTGAGGTGCCGCGGAGAACGCATGCACTACGAATGGGGAGCCATGGAGAACTTCTCTCAGGCAGATCACTCGATCGGCGGAGAGCTGCTCGTCGTCGACGGCAACAGCATCGGCCCGATCCAGGAGCTTTACCGCGACCTCGACACCGAGGCGCCCGAGTGGGCGGTCACGGCAAGCGCGCCGCAGTAGCGCGCTAGCACCGAAGCCCCTCGCTACTGCTGATCAAGGCACCTGATGGGTTTGGCGAGATCCGCCCCGGTGAACCGCCAGCCCCCTTCGTCCCTGAGTCATGGAGGGTGGGCAACCAGGCGTGACGCGCAGGCGTCGCAGGCCGTCCGGGTGGAGGACACAAAATGTCGGCTGCCGGCCTCCTACGCGAAGGAGCGCTATCGCGCACGTCGCGCCTTACTGTCCTCGTTCTGAGACACCACCGAGCATTCGATAGCGCTGGCCCGCTCCTCCTTCGCGCGGACAGCACGGACGGCAGGACTGCTAGGGGGAATGCGGTCAGCTTCAAGCACCAGCATTGAAAGCAGCGGTCAGCGTGGATCGCCGGCGTCGCGCTGCTCTTGCGGAGTCGCCCAGTTGCATTCGTCTCGGCGGCCTCCGGGCGAGACGCTCACCTCGGACGGTTTCCGAACGCGATGACGGCATCAGGCGAGACGCTGCTCGTCTTGCGAGCGGGCTCGGCCAACGTGCGAGGCTCGCTCCTCGCGCAAGCGATTGTCTGCCCCCAAGACCGCACTGAGTGCTCCTCCATGGGCGAGCGACACCCTCGTCTACCGCCGCTTCATGCTGCAACCGCGCGTCTGGCGGTACATGAGGATCATGCCCGGCTCGTCCCAGCAAGCGCGCCTCGCGCCGCTGGTTCTCGCAAACGATGGCCTCGCAGGCGTTGCTAGTTGTTCTCCTCCGACGATCGTCGCAATCGGCAGGGACCTAGAGACATCGGTGGCGGGATGGTCGGTCAAGCGCCGTCCAATCACCGCCAGCGTGGCGCTCGTTGTTTTCGGTGGTGATCACTTCCGCGAATCGATGCCAGATGGGGGCACACGGCTACCCGGGATCGGGAGGGGTCTTCGCGCGGCGCTGCATCGGGGCCGGGCTGATCGCCTTCGGCGCGTGGACCGGACTCCTTGCCGGTGCGGCTGCCGCGAGGGGCGAAGCCCGGGTGGCGGTGCGACCCGATCGTCGTCTTCGGCGCCGACACGGAGCCGGGCAAGGTCACCCTGCTCTCGGGCGAGCTGATCGCTAGTGGCGCGGGACCGTGACCATTGAGGGCTCAGTGGTCTAGCGCGTCAAAGCCGCGGTTCCTCTGAGCTATCGGCGAGAGCTAGCGCGTCGCTGTTGTCGAAGTGCGTGCCGAGTGCGGCGACGAGCGTGCGGGCGAGATGAGTATCCCGTCACCTGCTCGGCTTAGCGGTCGTCACGCACTTGGCCGCGGAGAACTTCGACAGTGCAGCGACTTTGGTAGCACACGAGCACGTTACGGACGAGCGGGGAACCGGGCGGATGCAACCGCGGCGGGCGGCGCGGCCGGGGCTCCGGTCGGAAGCCTCAGCCGGGTGCCGATGAGGAGCGTGCCGGTCGGATCCAGGTCGTTCAGCGAGGCGAGCTCTTGCACCGTCTGCGCCTCGGCCGGCAGCCCGTTGGCCGAGGCTAGCGCCCGCGTAGTGAGATTGTT
>DASQXU010000159.1:0-16659 GCA_035639555.1 Thermoleophilaceae bacterium | reverse complement strand
CCGCGCCATGAAGGCCGACCGGCCCGCCCCGGGCGGGTCCGTCGTCAACCTCTGCTCGGTGATGGGGCTCGTCGCCACCCCGGTCAACGGGGCCTACACCGCCTCGAAGGGCGGGGTGCTCGCCCTCTCGCGCGAGCTCGGGGTGGAGCTCGCGCGCCGCGGCGTGCGGGTGAATGCCCTCTGCCCGGGCCCGATCAACACCCCGCTGCTCCAGGAGCTCTACGCCCGGGACCCGGAGGCGGCGGCCCGGCGGCTCGTGCACGTCCCGATGGGTCGGTTTGGGGAGCCCAGCGAGATCGCCCGCGCCGCGCTGTTCCTCGCGAGCGACGACTCCTCCTACGTCACGGCCTCGACGTTCCTGGTCGACGGCGGCCTGTCCGCCGCCTATTTGACCCCCGAGTAGGCGCTCACTCGCCGATCCCGGTCTCGCCCTGGTAGCCGCGGATCAGGGAGCCGATTCCGAGCTGCTGGGCCTCGACCGACTGGGGCTCGCGCTCGGCGCGGAGGTCGTCGACGGCCACGAGTCCGATCGGCCGGGCGTCGTCCAGCACGAACAGGCGGCGAACGCCGCGCTCGCTCATCGTGCGCTCGGCGTCGTCGAGGGAGGCGTCGGGCGAGATGGTGACCACCTCGCCGGTGCAGACCTCGCCGGCGGTCACGCGGTTCGGATCCTCGCCTCGGGCTACCGCCCGCACGACGATGTCGCGGTCGGTGAGGACGCCGCGGAGCTCGCCGTCCTCCTCGACGCCCAGGGAGCCGATGTTCCGGTCCTTCATCTGGCGGGCGCAATCGGTCAGCGAGGTGGCGGCGTCGACGATCACCGGCGAGTCGCTCATCACCTCGCGGACCTTGGTGGCCACCGTCCGAAGCTACCCGCCGGGCTGCGGGTCAAACGGCGCGCTCGGCGGCCTCCAGAAAGCGCTCGCAGATGCCCCGACCGACTTGGTTCCAGCGCTCGATCCGGCGCCCGCTCTCCTCGAGGAGCCGGGTCGGGTCGAGCCCGATCCGAACGGCGTCGGGGTCGCTGCCATAGTCGGCGAGCCACCCCTTGACCGACTCCCACGAGACCTCGGCGTGGAACTGGATACCCCAAATCCGGCCGTCGAGGCGATAGCCCTGGAGGCAGGCGGCGCTGCGGGCGAGCGCGCTCGCCCCGGGGGGAAGATCGAACCCGTACCCGTGCCATTGGAAGCCGTCGAACCGCTCGGGTAACGGGCCGAACAGGGGGTCGTCCGCGCCCGGTGGCAGCACCTCGACCGGGTGCCAGCCGATCTCCGGCTCGGAGCAGCGGCTCACCGGTGCCCCAGCGGCATCGGCCAGGAGCTGCGAGCCGAGGCAGACGCCGAGCGCCGGCACCCGCTCGTCGAGCACCCGGGCGAGCAACCTCTTCTCGGCGGTCAGCCAGGGGTGCTGGCTCTCCTCGTCGACGTTCACCGCGCCGCCGAGCACGATCACCGCGTCGATCTCCCGCAGCGGCGGGACGGACCCATGGGGCGACGACCAGGTGAGCAGCTCGTCGCCACGCTTCCGCAGCGGATCGGCGAACACGCCGAGTCCGGCATCGGCCTGGTGCACGACCGCGAGCACCCTCACGCGGCGAAGTGTCACAGACGTGCGCCCCTCGGCGGACGGCGGGAGAATGTGAGCGTGTCCGACTCCCTTCGCGGCCAGCTCCTCGTCGCCTCCCCGGCGCTGCAGGACTTCTTCCACCGCACGGTGGTGCTGGTGGTGGAGCACAGCGACGAGGGCGCGGTCGGCGTGGTCCTCAACCGGCCGTCGGAGACGAGGGTGTCCGAGGCGGTCCCCGCGCTCGCCGAGCTGGCCGGCGAGGACGAGGTGGTCCGCGTCGGAGGCCCGGTCTCGCCCCAGGCCGTGGTCGCGTTGGGCGAGTTCGAGGATCGGGACGAGGCGGCGACCGGCCTGGCCGACGGCCTCGGTCTGATCGACCTTGACGCCTCGAACGTCTCGATCCGACGCGCTCGGGTCTACGCCGGGCACGCCGGCTGGGGGCCCGGCCAGCTGGACGGCGAGCTCGAGCAGGGGGCTTGGATCGTGGCCGAGCTGCGGCCCGACGACCCCTTCCGCGACGACGACCTCTGGCCGGTGGCGCTCCAGCGCAAGGGCGGCGGCTACGCCCTCCTGGCCACGATGCCCCCGGATCCCTCGCTCAACTGAGCGCGCGTCATGCGCCCACCCGCGAACCCGCCGTCGCGCGGAGCGACAGCAGAATGCTGAGCCCGAGCACGCCGGCGATTACCGCCAGCGACAGCCAGATCGGCACGTGCCACAGGTCGATCAGCAGCATCTTCACCCCGATGAAGGCGAGGATCACCGCGAGGCCCTGGGAGAGGTAGGCGAAGCGGTCGGCCATCCCGGCGAGCATGAAGTACAGCGCGCGGAGGCCGAGCATCGCGAAGGCGTTTGCCGCGAACACGATGAACGACTCCCGTGTGACCGCGAAGATCGCGGGTATCGAGTCCACCGCGAAGACGACGTCCGTCGTCGCCACCATCACGAACACGGCCAGTAGGGGGGTGGCCATCCGCCGCCCCCGGCGGCGAACGCTCAGCCGCTCGCCCTGGTAGCTCTCGGTCATCGGCACCGCCCGCCGGAGGGCCCGCAGCGCCGGGTTGCGCTCGGGCTCGATCTCGCGCGCGTCGTGACGCGCGAGCTTGTACGCGGTGTAGAGCAGGAGCGCGCCGAAGAGATAGAAGGTCACCGCGAACGAGGCGAGCAGCGCCGCCCCGATGAGGATGAACGCCAGGCGGAGCACGAGCGCCAGCGCGATGGCCCAGGACAGCACGGTCGGTTGGACGGCAGCCGGCACCGCGAAGTAGCCGAAGATCACCGCGAAGACGAAGACGTTGTCGAGCGACAGCGAGCGCTCGAGCAGGTAGCCCGCGAAGTACTGGGAGCCGGCCTCGCCACCCTGCCACCACCACCAGCCGGCGCCGAAGGCGACGGCCACGGCGATCCACCCGAGCGACCAGATCGCCGACTCGCGCAGGCTGGGAGCGTGGTGGCGGGCGAAGAGCAGGAGGTCGATCGCGAGCATCGCGATCACGACCACGGCGAGACCCGCCCACATCGCGACCGAGACGTCGAGGTCGAGCGAGCTCGCGCCCTCCGACGCGGCCGAAGGGAGATATGCGGGCGGCAAGCTCCTTCTCCTTGGGTCGGGAGATCGGTGAGAAGGTTTCGTCCGCCGCGCCGGGCCGGTGACGCCGGGCCCTGGGGCCGTGCTGACGAACGTCACCCGTCGGGACTACTTCCCCTCACAAGGATGGCAGCTGATCGTGCGCCCGGCGATGGGGGCCAGCACCCATCCGGGCCCGCGCGCGGCGCTCGCCTAGCGCTCGTGCCCGGCCATGTCGAAGTCCGCGAGCCCGGCTGGGTCGGTGATTCCGAGCTTGCGCCGCGCACGCTCGGCAAACCCGCCGGCGTGCACGCGCACGACACGCGCGGCGTTCGGGTGGGCCAGGATGTCGAGGGTCGCCCCCTGCTCGGCGTGTCCGACCAGCCGACCGTCGAGCTCGATCGAGACCGGCGCGCTCGAGGCCAGGACCTCGATGCCCAGATGCTCGCCCTCGGCGAGCACGACCGCTCGGTTGAACAGGCCATGGGGAGCGTCCGGCACGACGATCATCCCTTGGGCCCGCGGCGAGACGAGCGGGCCGCCGGCGGCGAACGCGTAGGCGGTCGAGCCTTGGGGGGTTGCCACGATGACGCCGTCGCTGGCGTAGCGGACGAGTAGCTCACCATCGATGCGCAGGCCGAGTGCCGCCTGTCCGCGTCCGGGGACGCGGCTGAGGACGACGTCGTTGTAGGCGATCTGCGCCTCCACGCCACTGGCTGAGACAGGGGCGAGCGCGAGTCCGGTGCGGGCCTCGACGGTGTAGGTGGCATCGGTCAGCGCCGAGAGCGCGTCGCCCAGGTGCGTTGCGTCGACGTCCGTCAGGTAGCCGAGCGTCCCGAGGTTGACGCCCAGGACCGGAGCGCCGTGTGGCGCAGCGAGCCGCAGCGCCCCGAGCATCGTGCCGTCGCCCCCCAGCGCCAGAACGGCGTCGCAGCCGGCCGCGAGCGACGCCTCGGGCCGGCGCTCGACACCCTGGGGCAGGCGCGTGTCCCCGTCTGCGCCGACCAGCCTCACGCCCACCGAGGCCGCCCAGCTGCCGACCTGCTCGATGGGGTCGCGGAGGTCGCGCTGCGGGTGTAAGACGACCGCGACGCGCCGCACGCCGGGCCCCCCCTTGTCGTCCTCGCCGGGCCGCCCAGACATGCTGCCGCCAGTCAACCACGCTTCCCCCTTCGAGGGCCCCCGGCGTGCGGGGCGGTCCGCGGCTGATTGGGGGTTGGGCGCCTTGACTGCGTATATGGAAGTCCTCGGGCCCAACCCGCGAGCGTACGCACGGGCGCCGCATCCGCCAGGCCGATCAGAAGCCACGCGACGCCCAGCCACGCCGCCCGGCGAGTGGAGATGGGCGCCCGTGCCGGCCCATCCCGGGGGTCATCGGTCCGGGTCATCTCCCCGCCCCGGCACATCGAGCGGGGCGCGGCCCACCAGCGCCACGCCGGCGCCGCTGCGGATAGGCTCACCCAGGCGCCTTCGCCGGCGGCTCATGAACCAGCGGCGCTGAACGAAGAGCGTGCCGACGCTGGAGATCATGATCGCGCTCAGGTTGACGGCCAGCTGACCAGCAGCGCCGGCGACCTCGTTCCAGTTCCCGTAGGCCACGCTGACTCCGATCTCCGAGGCGGCCGGGATGGTGGTCACCGAGATCAGCACGCCGATCAGCGCGCCGGACTTGGCGGACGTGAGCGACAGCATCCCTGCCGCCGCGGCGACCAGCGCCACGAAGGCGCTCAGCGCGTCGGGCTCGGAGATGAACCGGGTGAGCGGATGATCGTGGGCCGAGAACGAGCTGGGAAAGAGACCGATCGCGTTCAGCGCGAGCGTCGTCCCGAGGGCGGCCAAGATCCCGACCGGGAAGCCGACGGCTAGCGCGGCCAGCGAGCGCCGCGCGAGCGCCGACCGCCGCTGGACGATCGCGACGCTGAGCGCAGCGAGCGGGCCGAACTCCGGTCCGACGACCATCGCCCCGACGATCAGGACCGGCTGGTCGAGCACCACACCGACCGCCGCGATCTGCATGGCGATGACCATGAAGGCCAGGAAGCTGACCGACAGCTCCGTGTCCTCGGAGGTCCTGGTCTCGACCTCCTCCCAGACCACAGCGTCCGAGCGGAGCCCGGCGGCGGCCCGCTCGGCCCGCGCGGCGGCGTCGGAGATGGTGCTCTCGACCTGCTCGACGGCGATCGAGCCGCGCTGCGGTACGCCTAGCTCGCGCAGGTCGGCGATGATCTGGCTCGCGTCCTCCCGGGCGACGTCGCAGAGGATCACGTCGCCTTCCGGCTTCCGCGCGGCGCCCTCGAGGTGGACGACGTCGAACACGGAAGGCGCCGCCGACAGGAGGTCGAGCACCCGCCCCGCGAGATCGGCGGGTGCGACGATCCGCAGGTGGATCACGCGGCCAGCGTACCCCGCCGCTGAACCATCCTGCGCTCGGCCCGAAGTCCGCGAACGGTGTGTCGCCTCGGGGCAACAATGGCGGGATGAGACACCTTCGCTTCCACACCGATGTCGACCTCCACAGCCGGTCGTTCCTGCTCAAACGCGTCCAGCCCGCACTCAGCGGGCTGATGGACGGATCGCTCTCGACGCTCGCGCCGATCTTCGCCGTCGTCCTCGCCACCCACCGGCCGCTCACCGCCTTCTACACCGGGATGGCCACCGCCCTGGGGGCGGGGGTGAGCATGGCGTTCTCGGAGGGGCTGTCCGACACCGGCGACCTGACCGGCCGGGGCCGTCCGGTGGTGCGCGGGGCGATCACCGGTGGTGGGACCTTCATCGGCGGCGTCTTCCACACGCTGCCCTTCCTGATCACCAGCTACCACGTCGCGATCGTGGTCGCCGTGACCGTCGTCGCTGTCGAGCTCGTGGTGCTCGCGTGGCTTCGCTACACGTTCTTCCAGACCAGCTTCGCGCGCTCGTTCGTGTCGGTGACGGTCGGCGGCGCGATCATCTCCGCGCTGAGCGCGGCGCTGGGTGTGGCCGCCAGCTGATGCCAAGGGGGACCGGGCCTCCTAGCCAAGCGCATGGGGGCGCGGCCAGGGCCGAAATGGTCGTCGGCCCCCATGGCCGCGCACGGTCGCGGGCGCGACGATCAGCACCCCCCGCGCAGGCGGGAGTCACCCGGAGGACCTGGAGGAACTGGATGAGCACCCTGGCCGAGCTAAGCGCGGACCGTACCGTCGTCCCCCCGGGCCGCTGGACCGTCGACCCCGGCCACTCGGAGGTCGAGTTCGAGGTCAGGTACTTGACGATCACGACGGTCAGGGGATGCTTCCGCGACTTCGAGGGGGCGCTCGAGGTCGACGGCGCGGACCGCGTGCGCGCCTACGGCGTGATCGACGTGGCAAGCGTCGACACGGGCGCGCCCGAGCGCGACGCGCACCTGCTGTCTTCGGAGTTCTTGGACGTCGACCGGCATCCGACGATCCGGTACCGGCTGCTTGCGCTCCGGCCCGAAGGCGACGGCTGCTACCGCATACTCGGGGAGCTCACCATCCGGGGGGTCACCCGCCAGGTTGCGCTCGACGCTACGGTCGCCGCTAGCCCGCGCGAGCCGTGGGGGGAAAAGCGGCTCGCGCTCGAGCTGAGCGGTGCCCTGAGTCGCCGGGATTTCGGCCTCCGCTGGACCGGGCGCGTCGATGGCCATCCGATCTTGGGCGACGCCGTCCGGCTCGTGATCCGCGTGTCGCTCGTGCGGCGCACCGGAGCCGAGCCGACTGGGGGGCGCCTCCGCGGGCACTCGCGGGCATCATGAGCTCGACCGATCGGGTCGTCCCCCGCGCCCGGAGCCGCGTCAGGCCGCGACGCGGATCGGATCCGGCGGGCGAAGCTAGATCGGTGGTGCCGGCGGGCAGTATCCCCAACAGATGGTGCTCGTCAGCACGGTCCGCGAGACCCGGGTCCGCCTGGCCCCGCAGGGCGGGAGAGACCTTCGGCTGGAGTCAACGAACGAGGCGCCAGTCGAAAGAAGAGTGACATGACACTCACCGCTACCCGCTTTGCCACGAAGACCCGCACCTGGCTGCTGATCGCCGGCCTGACCGGCCTGCTGCTCGCGATCGGTGCCGCCATCGGGGGCGGTTTCCTGTACGCGTTCGCGGCGCTGGCCGTCCTGATGAACGCGGCCGGCTACTGGTTCTCGGACAAAATCGCCCTCAAGGCGAGCCGTGCGAGGCCACTCGAGCGCTCGGAGGCGCCGGGGCTCGCTCGCATGCTCGACGAGCTCGCGGGCCGCGCGGGCGTGCCGACCCCCCGGCTGTACCTGATCCCCTCGGAGCAGCCGAACGCGTTTGCCACCGGGCGCAACCCCGCCCACGCCGCGGTCGCGGTCACCGAAGGTCTGCTCGCGCACCTTCCCGAGGAGCAGGTCCGCGGAGTGCTCGCGCACGAGTTCGCGCACATCAAGAACCGCGACATCCTTGTCTCGACCATCGCGGCGATGGTGGCCGGGGCGATCTCGGCGATCGCCAACCTGCTGCAGCTGTCGTTCCTGTTCGGGGGCGCGGACGAGGAGGACTCGCCGCTCGGCCTCATCGGAGCGCTGGCCACGATCGTGTTTGCGCCGCTGGCGGCGATGCTGCTGCAGCTGGGCGTCTCGCGCCAGCGTGAGTACCTCGCGGACGCGACCGGCGCGCAGATCCTCGGGGACGAGACGCCGCTCGCTGACGCGCTGGCCACGCTCGAGCGCGGCACCCGGCTCGCCCCGATGCAGGTGAACCCGGCGACGGCGTCGCTCTACATCGCGAACCCGCTGCCCCGGATGGGGCTGGCGACGCTCTTCATGACGCACCCGCCGACCGCCGAGCGCATCCGCCGGCTCCGCGCCCTCGACGTGCGGGCCACCCGGCTCACGGTGCCCCAGGCCGCACGCTGACCCTCACGAGCTGCGCCCGGCCTCGGTCAGGCGCAGCTTCGCTCGTGTGGTCGAGGAGACCAGGCCGCGACCGTCCCCGAGGTCATGCCTGCGCAGGGCGCGTACTTCGTCGAGCACGGCCGCGTGCAGCCGAGTCGTCGGGCCGAGCCAAGAAGAAGGCGCCGATGCTCACGGCGGCGAACGCGATCACCCGTAGGGCACCTAGGGCTCCCGACGGCACCGGCTCGCCCAGCACGATGGTCCCGGCGGCGATCGGGAGCGCGTTGGTCAGGAGCGTCGCGATGCCGGCCACGGTGAGCGCGCCGCCGGCTTGGTAGCCGACCTGCAGCAACCCCGTCCCGAGCGTGTACCCGACGATGAGAGTGACCGCGAAGCCCACCCGTGCGCCGCCCTGGGTCGCGACCTTCGTCGACACGTCGCCGATCGAGAAGAAGAGGCCGCCGGCGACGCCGTTTGCGACGGCTGTGCCGACGAGCCCTCGCCCCAGCGAGACAACGACCAGCGCGATAGCTGCGGTCGCCCCAAGCCAGAGCGCGATCGCCGGGATCGAGCCGACACCACCCTTGCCGCTGCCGCCGGCAAGCGACGCGGCCAGCGCGACCAGCCCCACGACCGACAGGATCACGCCGCTGAGCTCGCGTCCGCCCAGACGACGGCCGGCCATGCGGGCCGATACGAACGCGAGCACCCCGATCCCACCGGCCGCGATGCTCTGGACGAGCGCGAGCGGCCCAAGGGCCAACGCGGCGGCGTACAGCAGGAAGCCTCCGGTCTCCATCGCGAAGCCGACCATCCAGCTTCGGTCGGCGAGCAAGAGGTGGAGCGAATGCAGCGGACGGCGCATGCACAGGACGGGAAGGTCAGCCGCCGCGTCGTGCTCACGCAGATACGCCAGGTTCGTGAGCGTCGTCGACACCGCCGCAAGGACGAGCGCGATAGCGGTGGCAGCGCTCATGGGGCGACCAGGCTCCGGCGCCGCCGCGGGCACGCGTTTCCCGGTCGACGGGGGTTCGAGGCGTTGCCGGGGGTGCTCGACGTCATGGCGCGGGATCATCCTCGTGCGGCGTGCGATGCGCCGCCCGGTCGCCGCCCCCGGACGTGACGCTGGCGCCGGAGCGCTTACCGCCGATCGTTGAGACTCTCGAGGAGCTCCGGTCGCAGCCCGTCGAGCGACTCGATGACGATCGCGGCTAGGCGGAGGGCGTCGTCGGCGGGGGGGAACTCGCGGTTGGGAACGGCGACGACGGTCATACCGGCGGCCGCCGCCGAGCGCAGGCCGTTGCTCGAGTCCTCGACCGCGGCGCAGCGCTCGGCCCCGACTCGGAGCCGGCGGGCGGCCTCGAGGTAGACGTCCGGGGCGGGCTTGCCGCGCTCGACCTCCTCGGAGGAGACGGTTGCCGCGAAGGAGTCGCGTATGCCGGCGAGCTCGAGCACGAGGTCGATGATCGGGCGGTTGGCCGACGAGGCCAGCCCGAGCGGCCAGCGCCCGGCGAGCGACGCCACCGCCTCGCGCGCGCCGGGGATCAACGGCAGGCGCTCGCGGTAGAGGCGCTCGAGCCGCTCGACGACCGCGCCGGAGATCTCAGCCGGCGGCATCTCGAGCCCGAGCTCCTCGTGCATGTAGCGCGACCACTCGAGCGAGCTCATCCCCTGCATCGCCCGCGCGGCGTCGTCTCGCCACGCCCCTCCCCGCTCGCGAACGAGCTGCTCCCGCGCTGTGGCCCACACTGCCTCTGAGTCGAGCAGCACCCCGTCGAGGTCGAACACGACGGCTTCGATCGTGCTTCCGTGTGAGCCCGCGCGGTTGCTGTGGCTTCCGCTCACTGTGGCGCGAGGCTAGACCGCCTCGTCCCGCGTCGGGACCGACGCCATCCACCCCGGCACTCGGCTGGGCCGGCCGAGGGACCGAGTGTCGACGGCTACGCCCGTGCTTCTGCGGCGGCGGGCGGCGGGGCGAAGGGACGCCCGGCGACCTGGCCGTACCCAGACGCCGCCAGCAGCGCATCGCGGGCGGCGGCCGCGGTCTCCCGAATCGCCTGCTCGTGGTCGGCCTACCGAGCCAAGGCGCTGAGATTCGCCCACCGATATGCGAGGGGAGCCGGCCCTAGCTCCGGTCGCGCAGGGCAATCATTCCGCCGATCACACCGAGGTAGGCGGTGCCGTCCGGCCCAATCGCCAGACCGGAGTAGTTGTTGTTGTAGCCCAGGCCTGAGCCGGCGTACTGGCTCCAGACGGTCTTCCCGTTGCCGAAGTCGATCGCCGTCCAGTAGTAGCCCTGCGAGCCGCTGGAATCGGGCGGCCGGCTGTAGGTGTAGATCAGCCCACTCTTGGTCGAGATCTTCGGCACGACCGTCGGGGCGCGCACCTCGCGATTGGTCCACACCTTGCGACAGCCCTTGCCGTGCCTCTTGATGTCGACGCGGGCGAATCCGGGCTTGGTGACCGCGCCGGCGTTCGGCCCCAGCGGGTCCTGGTAGCCGTAGTTGTTCTCGACGATCAGGGAACGGCGAGTGCCAATCAGCGAGTTCTCGGTGTCGCCGGTGTGCTTCCCGAAGACGGGGACCTGGCAGACGATCCGGCGGATGCCCCGATGCAGCTTCGCAGCGGTCCGGTAGACGACCACGTGCATCGGCTCGGCGTTGTCGGTGATCGCGACGTAGCCGCCCGGCAGGATCGTCGGCGTAGTTCCGCTGCCGGCGTCGACCTGGCCGGGCTTGACGATCCCCGAGTTCTTGTAGCGAGCCTTCCAGACGACGCGTGGAGCGCCGTTCCGGCCGGCCTCGAACCGGTACATCCGCCTATCGGAGACGATGTAGACCCCGCGGCTCCCCACGGCGAAGGAGTTCTCGATCTCCTCGTGGAGGGTCTTCACGCGTAGGTGGCCGGTCCTGCGGTCGAGCGTGCCGACCTTGCCGTTCCGCTTCGAGACGAACCAGATTCGGCCGCTGAAGTCCGGCAGCGCGGAGGTGACCCGCTCCGCCGCGGCGTCGAGCACGCCGGTGAGGTCGTAGTCCCTCGACTTCACCAGTGGCGTGCCGTCGGCGGACTCGGACAGCACGAAGATGTGGTCCGTCTTCGTCGGGACCCAGACCCTGTCCTTGTCGTCGAGGAAGAAGTAGCCGCCGCCGGTGAAGTTCTGGTAGAGCTTCGTGCCGGGGAGATTGGGCGCGTCCGGCAGGTCGTAGGTGACGCGGGTGGCCAGCGTCCTGGGGTCCATGATCCGCACCTGCGGGCCGCCGGACAGCGACGGACAGACCGAGACGAGCCTGCGCCGCTTGTCGAACGCGATGCTGCCGCAGATCCGCGGCGGCTTGGCCTCCGAGGTGGCGACGAGCGAGCGCCCGAGCGGGCCCCTGTACCGATAGGAGTCGGTCATCCAGGTGTCGTTGTGGATGTTGCTGAAGGGGTCCTTGGCCATGAACGGGTTCTGGGGAGGGATCGAGGGCCGCTTGATCCGGTGACCTACCGCGGCATGGCCCCGGAAGGCGGGGAGCGAGGGTGCCGGTCCACTCGAGGCGATCGGGGCGCCGAACGCGGGCGCCGGGCAAAGAGCTAGCCACGACGCCACGGCGCATCCGGCAGCGCCGATCGCGCCAGCCACCGTACCTCGGCGGTACGCGATGCCCCCCCTCGTGCTTCGTCGATGTCCTGCCGAGCCGTGCATCTGAGCGCCCTATCGCGGCGAGGCAGATAATCGCAACCGCGCCGCCGCGCCCTGCGCCGCCCGGCACTGGCCAGGTTCGCACCGGGGGCTGGCGACGGCACCGCTCCGCTCGCACGGGCGCCGGCTGGCGCTCGCGGGCGTGTGGCGAGCGGCCCGCCATGTAGCGTTGCCTCGCGTGAACGCGGCCCCCGACACCCCCGTGGTGGTTGCATACGACGGCTCGGCCGAGGCGCAGGCCGCGGTACGGGAGGCGGCGGCGCTGTTCGGCGCCCGGCGACTGCTCGTTGTGACGGTCTGGGAGCGGGGCCTTGCCGCGATGGCGTTTGCTCCGTCTCCCAGCGAGACGGGGCTGTCTTACCTGCCCCCGGATCCCGCTGAGGTTTCTGCCCTCGACAACGCCGAGCAGGACCACGCGTCCGCCGTCGCCGATGCGGGCGTGAGGCTCGCGCGCGGACTCGGCGCGACCGCCGATGCCCTGCCGGTACCGGACGAGGCCGACGTGGCCGAGACGATCGCGTCGATCGCCGAGCAGCGCGAGGCGGGCGCCGTGGTGGTGGGGTCGCGGGGGCTCGGGGGCGTCAAGCGCCACCTGCTCGGGTCCACCTCGCAGCGGCTGCTCCGCCGCACGAATCGCCCGGTGCTGGTGGTCCGCGCGCCGGACTGACCCGCGGGTACCGTCTTCGCCATGCGAGCAGCGATCCGTTCCTATCGGCCAGAGGATCTGAGCGCGGTCCTGCAGCTCTGGGAGGCGGCTGGGTGTATGCCTCGCGGGGATGATGGGTTGACCCTCGATGAAGCGGTCGAGCTCATCGGCTCCGAGCGAGCGGTGACGCTGGTCGGCGAGGCGGATGGCCGGATCATCGGCATGGTCCTGACCACCGCATCGGCACCGATCGCGTGGATCCACCGCCTCGCGGTCGTGACTGACGGCGCCGATGAGTTGGAGGTCGCGGATCAGCTGCTCGAGCGCGCCGAGGCGGAGTTCGCGGACCGTGGTGTGCGCAGGGTGGCGAGCGCCGGCGCGTCGGTGGGCGGGGCCGGGCAGTGGCTCGAGCACCGGGGCTACGCGGCACCGCCCGATACCGCGTATGTAGAGCGCCAGCTACCTCGCGCGCCGGCCGCGCCACCGGCGCTCGCGCGCCTGGGCGGGCGAGTCATCGGGCCGGGTCTCTGGGATGAGCTCAGGGGACTGGAGCATGAGAAGGAGCTCATCGAGCGCCGAGTGATCCTGCCGCTGGCCGAGCCGCAGCTCGCTGCGCGTCATGCGGTTTCGCCGCCGAAGTCCATCGTGCTCTTTGGGCCTCCCGGAACCGGCAAGACGACGTTCGCGAAGGGAATCGCGTCGCGTCTCGGCTGGCCCTTCGTGGAGATCGAGTCCGCGCGCCTAGGAGGTCAGGGGCCCGAGCGAGAGGCAGAGCTCCTCGCGCGTACCTTCGACGAGCTCTTGCAGCTCGCCTCGGTGGTCGCCTTCATCGACGAGGTCGAGGACATCGCGTCCGTCCGTGAGGAGGACCGTCGGGTCAGCCCGAGATTGACGAACGAGCTGCTGCGGCAGATCCCGAGGATCCGCGACACGCGCGAGCACCTGCTCGTGTGCGCGACGAACTGGATCGCACGGCTCGACCCCGCCTTCCTGCGTCCGGGGCGGTTCGACTACGTACTCGCCGTCGGTCCCCCCGACCGCGAGGCCCGCCTCGCGATCTGGCGACGATACGTCGAGGAGATCACCGACGAGGAGGTCGACGTCTCGGCCCTCGTCGACGCCACCGAGCTCTTCACTCCGGCGGACATCGAGTTCGCTGCGCGCAAGGCGGCGCAGCACGCTTTCGAGCGCGAGCACTTCGAGCGGGTCGCCACGCGGGCGACGACCCAGGACTTCCTCGCCGCCATTGGGCAGACCAGGCCGACCCTCGCTCAAGACATCGTCGAGGAGTTCGAAGAGGACAGGGGCAGGTTCGCCCGCTACTGACGCCGATCGGCCCGGCGCTCCGCCGCTGGGCAAGACGCGGCGGCTTGGCGCTGGCGGCGACGTGCCGCGTGGGTCAGGCGGCGGCGCGCAGCTGAGCCCGGCGCCGCAACGAATAGGTGCTGGTCTATTGGTCGGCTCCAACGTTTTCTTGTTCCTCGAAGTCTTTTAGGGGAGGCTCCGCGGGATGGAAGCGCGGCTCCTCGAGAGAGATCCCCGCGTCGCCGCCACGCACCCCCTCCGTCGCCTCGAGCCCGCGGCGCTCGCCGCCACGCGGGCGGCCGCGCTCGCGTGTCAGCGGTGGGCCGGGCGGGGTCGGGGGAAGGCCGCCGACCGGGCGGCAACCGAGGCGATGCGGGCGTCGCTCTCCCGCGCTCCCGGCATCGGGACGGTGGTGATCGGCGAGGGCGCGAAGGACGAGGCGCCGATGCTCTTCGACGGCGAGCGGCTCGGGGCGGGCAACGGCCCCGACTTCGACATCGCCGTCGACCCGCTCGAGTGCACCAAGCTATGCGCCAAGGGGTTGCCCGGCGCGCTCGCCACGATCGCGCTCGCCGAGGCGGGCGCGATGGCCACGATTGGCGCCGCCTTCTACATGGAGAAGCTCGTCGGGCCGCCGGAAACCCGAGGGGCGCTCGACATCGGCGAGCCTCCGGAGGCGAACCTCGAGCGCGCCGCCGTCGCCCTCGGCAAGGCGAAGGAGCAGCTGAATGTCGTGGTGCTCGACAAGCCGCGCCACCGCGAGCTGATCGAGCGCATCCACCTCGCCGGCGCGCGCGTGATCTCGCCACCGGACGGTGACGTGGGCGGCGCGCTCGCGGCGCTGCTGCCCGAGGCTGGCGCCGACCTCCTGATGGGAGTCGGCGGCACCCCGGAGGGCGTCATGACCGCCTGTGCGGCTCGGGCGCTCGGCGGGTTCATGCAGGGCCGGCTCGCCCCCCAGCGGGACGACGAGCGGCAGGCCGTGGCGGCGGCCGGCCTCAGCACCGAGCGGACATACGAGCTCGACGACCTGGTGGGCGGTGACAGCCTCTTCGTCGCCACCGGCGTTACCGGCGGCGCATTGGTGCGGCGTCCCTGGCACAAGGGGGGTCACCCCTACACGGACTCGATCGTGATCGCCGCCGGCTCGGTTCGCCGCGTCGTGGAGGCGCAACTCGACACGAAGGAGTGGGCATGACGAAGACCGTGCAGGCGCTGACGGCCACGGCGCAGGAGATGGTCGCGGAGGGGAAGGGCATCCTGGCGGCGGACGAGAGCAACCGCACCATGACCAAGCGGCTCGAGTCGGTCGGCGCCGAGTCGAGCGAGGAGACGCGCCGCCGCTTCCGCGAGCTCCTGTTCACGACGCCGGGCGCCAACGAGCACATCAGCGGGGTGATCCTCTACGACGAGACGATTCGCCAGGCCACGTCGGACGGCACCCGGTTTCCGGAGTTCCTCGCCAGCCGCGGGATGATCCCGGGGATAAAGGTCGACACCGGCGCGAAGCCGCTGGCCGGGGCCGACGGGGAGACGGTCACCGAGGGCCTCGACGGCTTGCGCGAGCGCCTCGTGGAGTACCGCGGGCTCGGAGCGCGATTCGCCAAGTGGAGGGCGGTGATCGCGATCGGCGGCGACCGTCCGAGCCGCTACTGCATATCGGTCAACGCGCACGCCCTCGGCCGGTACGCCGCGCTCTGCCAGGAGGCGGGGATCGTCCCCATCGTCGAGCCCGAGGTCCTGATGGACGGGGACCACGCGATCGACCGCTCCGAGGACGTCAGCGGAGCGACCCTGCGCGCGGTGTTCGCAGAGCTGCTCGACCAGCGCGTGCTCCTCGAGGGAATCGTGCTGAAGCCGAACATGGTGCTGTCGGGCTACGACTGTCCGCGACAGGCGGGCGTCGAGGAGGTCGCCGAGCGCACGCTCGCCCTCTTCCGGCGCGTCGTCCCAGTGGCCGTGCCGGGCATTGCATTCCTGTCCGGCGGGCAGAGCGACGAGCTGGCGAGCGCCCACCTGAGCGCGATGAACGCCATGGGCGGCGTGCCCTGGGAGCTGAGCTTCTCCTACGGTCGCGCGCTCCAGGCAGCGGCGCTCAAGGCGTGGGGCGGCAGGGAGTCGAGCGCCGCCGACGCGCAGGCCGCCTTCGCGCATCGCGTCCGCTGCAATGGAGAGGCGCGCTTGGGCCGCTACACCGAGGAGCTAGAACGGGCGCTCGTCGCGTGACGCGGGGACGCCGGATCGACGTCGCCTTCACGCCGCGTGACATGCGGCCGAGCCAGGTCGCGGTGGTCGTCGACGTCCTGCGGGCCACGACGACGATCGTCGCCGCGCTCGACGCCGGGTACCGGCGCGTCCTCTGCACCGCCTCGCTCGAGCGAGCCAGGCGGCTCCGAGGCCCCGGTCGGCTGCTCGCGGGCGAGCGAGGCTGCCGGCCCATCGACGACTTCGACCGTGGCAACTCGCCGCGGGGGCTCGAGCCGCCCGCGGCCGACGACCTCGTGCTCTGCACCACCAACGGGACGCCGGCGATCCTCTCAGCGGCGTCCATGGCCGGCGAGGTGCTGATCGCCTCGCTGCTCAACCTGGACGCCGTCGCCGCGCACGTTCCGCCGGACAAGGACCTGAGCATCGTCTGCGCCGGCACCGAAGGCCGCTTTGCATTGGAGGACGCCTATGTGGCGGGGCGCATCGTCCAGCGCGTGGAGGCGGAGCGCACCGACGCCGCCCTCGCAGCCGAGCAACTGGGGCGCGCATACGACGACCCCGAGCAGCCTCTCGCGCGGAGCGCCGACGCCGCCGCGCTTCGCGCCACCGGTCAGGCGGCCGACATCGTCTTCTGCGCGCGCGAGTCGACCGCCGCCGTGGTGCCGCAGGTGAGTGCGGCGACTGCCGAGGTCGCGGTCGTCTCCCGGGCGGACCACGCTCGAGCCCCCGGGCGCACCCATAGATATACAACTAAGATTCCCGCTCGACTTTCTACTTGAAGTCTCTGAATCGACCTGATTAGCTCCCACGATGAGCCCTACCTCAAGAGACGG
>DASQXU010000158.1:0-4554 GCA_035639555.1 Thermoleophilaceae bacterium | reverse complement strand
GCGGCTGCTCCTCGATCCGCCTCCGCGGGCGCCTGCGCGGCCTCGGTAGCCATACCTGGACTCCTTGCTCGGGGCTCAATCCGACCATACCCCCACTCCGTGGGGACGACACGAGTCGCGCCTAGAATCGCCGGAGGATCGGCCACTTGGCGAGCGCGTCGAGGACGTCGGCTGGGAAGAGCTGCCCGGCCACGGGTACGACTACCGGCCCAGCTCGCTGGACGACGAGATCGACGCAGCGCGTTCTTCGGCTGCCTCCTCGAGGCTCAAGGACGGCGGCCACTATGGCTCGGAGGCGTCGATTTGCACCCAAGGTTCATCGCCGAGCTTTGCCGCTCCGGGCTCGAGCGAATGGAGCGCGCCCGGTGTGCACGCGCCGCGAGCGCGAACCCAGGCGGCGGGGGGACGCGCTGCCGGCCGGGGCGGACCTCGACTCCCGCTAGCGAGCAGGTGAGACGATCGAGTGCGGCCTCGTCCTGCGCTCGGTCGGCTATCGGGCGGTGCCGCTGCCCGACGTGCCGTTCGATGAACGCAGCTTCGCCCTCCCCAACGACCGCGGCAGGGTCCTGCTGGTCGACGGCGAGCCGCTACCCGGCGTCTACCCGGTCGGCTGATAGAGCGCGGCCCCACGGCGATCCTCGGCACCAGCAAG
Organism: Thermoleophilaceae bacterium; assembly: GCA_035639555.1. Taxonomy (GTDB): domain Bacteria; phylum Actinomycetota; class Thermoleophilia; order Solirubrobacterales; family Thermoleophilaceae; genus DASQXU01. The sequence goes on along the minus strand of DASQXU010000158.1, from coordinate 3,902 downwards.
CGCGACGCCGAGAAAACAGTCGGCGGATTTCTTCTGGTTCCCGACGTAGCGCTCCCACACCTCCTGGACCGCGGAGGAGAAGTGCCGGATTCCGTCGTGCCCTTGCTAGGTCGCGGGATTGAAAACGCGATCAGACATGTCGAGCTCGAAAGCTTGATGACAGAGGCTCGCGAGCTCATCGATGTTGCCGGCGTTCAGCGCCGCGTGGGCGCGGCGCAGAGCTCCACGTTCGCCCGCGACATCGCCTACTCCCGAAGCCTGACGGCTTTGAGGGCCTCCCCCCATCTGCACTTCTAAATCGCTACCGGCGGGGCGGCCGAACTGGTCGAGGCGGATCACAACGCGGTCGTCGACATCGACGAACTCGTTGGGCTCGATCCGAAACTCCTTCCATGGCTCCAAGAAGTGCTGAAGAAACTCCAAGAGCCCTCGGGGCCACGCCAAATGGATCGCCCCGCGGCCAGGATTGAGGCGTCATCGGTCCGCAGCTCGAACTCCGTTCTCGTGCGACATCGCCGCCAGTATCCGCGCTCGACGTAGGGTCTGGCAATGGCGAGCGCCGAGCTCAGCGGTGTAGTCACCACTACCGCGTCCAACCTCGACTGACCTCCGAGTTCGCACCGCCGCATCGGTGCTCGCCCCGTGCTGAATAACCCCCGCACCTTTGGGTACGGGCGCGCCATGGCGAGGATTCGAATGCCGTCTGACGCGATCAGTAGCGCCGGACGGGCCGTTCACGATGCCGGACTCGGAGCGCTCTTGGGGGGGAACTTGTACGGACGCATCGCGATGCATCCCGCGCTGGCCGGTATCGGCGAGAAGAGCGAGCGCGGGAAGGTGGTGAACCGGGCCTGGCAGCGCTACGGCTGGGTCAACTCCGCGGCCCTGCTTGCGATAGTCGGGGGCTGGGCCGGTGCCCGCGTTAACGGGGCGCGCCCGAGCAGTCTTTCGCCTCGCGAACGGGTGCTCGCCCGGGGCAAGGACGCGGCTGTCGCCGCCGTCGCCGTGACCGGCGTTGCGACGGCGCTCACAGGGATTCGGTTCGCGCGCAGCGCGCCGGACGGCGCCGTGCCGCTCGAGGATGGGAACACGCCTGCGCCCGAGACTCCGGCCGACGCCGCGCGCCTCAAGCGACGCCTGAATGCACTGGGTACCGCGAACGTTGCGGCAGTGCTGTCGCTCGTGGGCCTGAACGCGGCGCTCGGGCAGGCAAACCTCCGCCGCCCACCGGCGCGGCGACTGCTGCGCAGGCGCTATTGAGTACACCGTCGCACCGCGACGAGCGGCCGCCCGCTATCAGTGCCAGACGAAAGGCGGGAGCTCGACCGGGGCTCGTCCGGCTTGCTCGGCAGCAGCTCAAAGGCGGCGACCGCCAGCTTCAGCTCGGTGAGGGGCGTCTCGGCTGTAGCCATGCGGTGGGCAGGCGACGGTCCCGCCCGGAGAACTCGCGACGTTAGCTCGGCACCGCCTAGGCGCTACTCCCTCGAGCCAGCACCTTCCGGCGATGACCCGCAGTGGAATGGGGAGTGCCTCGCGACGAGCTGTCGATGTCGGCGGCCACTTCTTCCCACGCACCGCAGCAGCACTCTTGCAGCGGTGGCCGGCGTGTCGCTCCCGCGGGAGAGCGGCAGCAACCAGCGCCTCCATGGTGCTACTCGGCGAAGCCTCGTAGCACTAGGGGTTGCCATTAGCTCACAAATAGCGGAAGTGGTGTCTAGTCTGTCCGCTGACGCAGACGGCGGACAAAGGAAACACGCGAACGCGATGCCCAAGCTGATCGCGCTCGCCGGCCTGCTCGGCCTCGCCGTCGCGGTCGCGCTACCGGCGACCGCGGAGGACCGCGGCGGCGGTCACGGCCACGGCAAGGGCCACGCGAAGCTCCGCTGCGGGAAGACCGACCGCAGCGGCTACCAGGTGATCTTCGACGGCTCGCACCGCTGCTTCGAGCGATGGCGCTACGCCGGCGGGGCGAGAATCACCCTGCGGCGCGACGGGACGCTGAGGACCGAGCCCGGCCCGCCGAACCTCGGCGCGCTCTGGTACGCGGAGCGGCCCTACGGTGACTTCACGCTCAAGCTCCAGTTCCGCGACGACTCGCCGATCTCCGACCGGCGCGCCAACAGCGGCGTCCACGTCCGGTTCCCGGCTCCGCGCCCGCCCGTGCCCGGCTGCCCGATGACGCTCAACGGCAATCCGCAGACCGTCAACCCAGAGGCGTGGATCGCCGTTAACTGCGGCCACGAGATCCAGATCCTCGACTCGCCCGACGGCCCGGGCGACGACCCGCGCAAGACCGGCTCGATCTACGGCTTTGCCGACCTCAACGCGGAGCAGGCACGCGTGACGCCGAAGGGCGTTTGGAACGACCTCAGGATCCACGTGGTCGGCCAGACCTACACGGTGTTCCGGAACGGCGTCAGGATCAACGAGTTCGAGAACCGGCCCGGCATCCCGTTCGCCGGGCGGCCGAACGACCCCGACTCGAGCTCCCGCGGCCTGGTCGGCTACGTCGGCTTGCAGGCGCACGGGGCGCCGCAGGACGTCGTCTCGTTCCGCGACATCCGGATCAAGGATCTCTCGAACGCACGGTGATCCGTGCCGCCGTCGAGGTCGCGCCCGGATTGGGAGCGCCGAGCGACTGAGGGCTACGCGGGCTCAGCCAGCCGCGCGTGGGAGGGCGCCTGGCGACCGCTGCGCCAACGGTCGATAGCGGTCGATCTCTGGCCTGCGTGAAGCAACGGCTCCGAGCAGCGCTAGGGGCGGCCCACACCGCCGTTGCACATCGAGCTCCTGGTTGTGGTCCAAGCGGTCGGGGGTTCGAGTGCCCTCGCGGCTCCCTCCGGTGACTAAACCCGGGGTGATGCCGCCTCCTTGGAAGCCGCGGAGGGGCGGCCTGCGCGCCTGCTCGCAGGCGGCGCTCAGGCCGCGGCAGTACTGCGTAGCGACGCCACCGTCGCGGCGGCGCGAGCAGCGGCAACCTCTCCTCGGGCGGCCACATCACGATGAACTCCGAGATCCCGGCGTCGCGAAACGACTCGACGAGTCGCTCGAAGGCGTGCGGTCCCGCCCACGGGTCGAGCGGCGCCCACATCACGACCGAGCGGCGAAGGTCGGCCGGATCCCGGCCCAGCGCGGCGCAGTGCCTCGTCGAGCTCGCGGTTGTGGCGCCGGGTGGCCTCGACGACGTCCTCCGCCGGCGTGGGGGTAAGGCCGAACGTGTTCCAGCAGTCGGTCCGTTCGGCCGCCACCCGAAGCACGCTGGGAGAGCGGCCCCCGACCGTGATGGGGGGACGGGGGCGCTGGAGCGGCGGCGGGCCGAGCGACACCCCCCGGGCCTGGTGGTGGCGGCCGTCGAAGTTAAACGGCGACTCCCAGCTCCGCAGCGCCCCTTCGACGATCTCCACGTACTCGCGGAAGCGCGCCGCCCTTCCGGCGGGCGACCAGTACGGGATACGTAGATGTCCCTGCTCATCCAGTTCTCGGCAATCCTGCCGTTCTCGACTCGGGCGAGCTCGATGCCCATCCACTCGATCCGCCGACCGGTCGGGGCGATGCCCAGCAGCTCGCCTCGGTGGGTGCCGGCCGAGGTGAACTGAGTCATGACGAGGTCGCCTTCGGCGATCTGCCGCTCGACGCTGTCGGTGAAATCGGGAAATGCCTCCTGCAGCTCGGCGACGAACGCCCTCAGTGCATCGATCCCGTGCAGGTCGCTGACCGTCGGGTGGCTGTGCTGGTGGATCACGAACTCTGCGGCGTGGACCTCCTCGGCAGCGACCGAGCCCCGAGCGCTCCAAACCTCCTCCAGGGCGGTGCGCGCAAGCGCCTTGTTCTCGTCAGCTCCCATCGCCATCCCCTCGTCCGGGCAAGTGAACAGCACCCTCGGCCGACCGCGCTCACCACTG
>DASQXU010000157.1:0-10868 GCA_035639555.1 Thermoleophilaceae bacterium | reverse complement strand
CCGCGCTGCCGGTGCCGAGAGCCGAGTTAGGGGACCCGAAGACGAGCCTTCTCTGGCCCATCGGTGCGCTACATTCCGCCCCATGGAGTCACGCCGAAGCGACGTGCTCAAGGCCTCCCCGCGCATGTTCGAGTCGGAGCTGCTCGACCGACTTTCGCGGGTGCATCCGGCGGTGCCGCCGGTCATCTTCGTGCCGGCGATCGCGGTGCTGCTCGCACTCGGGGCGCGCCACGCGACGCCGCTTGCGGTGGTCGGGCTCGTCGCGGGCGGCTACCTGTTCTGGACCCTCACCGAGTACTGGCTGCACCGCCTGGTCTTCCACTTCGAGCCCGAGCATCCCGTCGGGGCCCGGCTGCACTGGATCATCCACGGCGTCCATCACGACCATCCGAACGACCCGATGCGGCTCGTGATGCCGCCGTCGGTGAGCGTGCCGCTGGCCGCCGCGTTCTACGGCCTCTTCGTGCTGGTGATGGGGGCGCATTCGGCCGAGCTGTTCGCGGCCGGGTTCCTAGGCGGCTACCTCGCGTACGACATGACGCACTACCACGTGCACCATCATCGGCCGACCACGCGCGTCGGCAAGCTCCTGCGCGAGCTGCACATGCGCCATCACTTCCAGGACGACACCCGCGGCTTCGGGGTCAGCGCGCCGTTCTGGGACTACGTTTTCCGCACGCCCCAGCGGCGGGCGCGGGCTAAGCGCTCGCAGACGGCCGCCGGCCGCTAGCGGGCCGGAGCCGCCGCGCTGTGTCCGCCGCGGCGAGGTGCGGCTGGAGGGATTCGAACCCCCACGTCCTCTCGGACACGACGACCTGAACGTCGCGAGTCTGCCAATTCCTCCACAGCCGCGGGGACGACAATCTAGCGTTCCAGTCAGGACTTGACGCCTACGTGCCGCAAGAGGCGGTTGACGCTCTCGCGCCGATTGATCCTGACCTGCCACCCGCCGGTACTGGCTCGTGCGGCGCGCGGTCGGAGCATGAGCTGCTCGCAAACGTCTACGAAGAGCCGCGCGATGTCGTCCGAGAAGTTCGCGAATACATAGCTGATGTACTCGTAACGGCCGGTCCGATTGATGAATACGCACCCGTCGGACCGGATGCAGCCACGGAGGAAAGCCCAATGGGCAACATCCACATGCTCCCGCTGCCATGGTTCAAGAGCTATACGTCGCTGATGCTTCGGCCCGGGGCCGTGCTGTGGAAAGAGGCAGACGAGGTGGGAGGAGTACAGCGACAACCGCACGCAGTTGCCCTTTGAACCTGGAGCGACATGAGCGCCGTTCTCTGGGAAGCACCGCGCGAGCAGCTCGAGCGTCTGTCCGATGATCTCCCGGTACTTCGCGTCCAGCGCGATCCTCAGGCGCCACGTCCGGGCACACTCGGAGATCGAGCCGTCCCCCAGATAGAGCCCAAGCAGCTCCGCATAGTCCTCCGACGTGAAGCGCATCGGCTTCGCCTAGCGCCAACAGCGTGGGCATGTCTCAGTGAGCGCTTCGAGGCGCCCGCGTTGTCGCGCGCTGTGGCGGTACCTCCGCATGTCGCGGACGGTCGTGCGAGCGATCCCGGTCCGCCTGGAGATCTCGCAGTCGTTGAATCCCGCGTCGACTAGCTCCAGGACGGCGGCGCGGACGCGCGGGAGATGCATGGCCGCAGTTTGCTGAGAAGCGTGCGACGCGTGGGTTACGTGTGCAACACGTTAGAAGCACGTTGCCGCCGAAGGCCAGCCTGGCGACGCCGCAGATGACTGCCGCCGGCACACGGCGGAGCTCGCGACCGCGGACCGCCCGGACGAGCGTCGGCCGCCACCCCGACCCCGCCGGAGCCGACCATCTGCCACACCGTCCACCGCCCCTGGGAGCGGAGGACTTTGGACATCCACGCGCTCACCTCACCGCTCGCAGAGCCAGGCGCCGCGCCGAGGACATAGCCGTCGACAGCACAGCATGTACCAAGTTCCGCCACAGCCGCGCGGCCCTGAAAATCTAGCGTCCGGCCGCCCAGGCACCGACGCGGCGCGGCACGGTTTGACTTCTCCCGCTCGCGGGAACGCGACGGTTGGGAGCGGCTCAGAGCGAGAGCAAGGAGGAACGAAATGCCCTGGACCGAGTTGAAAGCCAGGAGGTGGCCAGCCTTCGACAAGGAGCTCGACGGCATCTCCAGGCAGACCATGGAGGACCACTTCAAGCTCTACGAGGGGTACGCCAAGAAGGCCAACGAGTGCCGCGGGATCCTCAGGGACTTCGACTATGGGGAGATCGAGGGCAACCAGGTCTACTCGCCGCTGCGCGCCGTGGCGGTCGACTACACCTTCGCCCTGCTCGGGTTCAAGAACCACGACCTGTACTTCGGCCACCTCGGGGGGCAGGGCGGCGACCCCCAGGGCCGCTTCGCCGAGCTGGTCGAGGCGGAGTACCCGGGCGGCGTCGAGATGTGGCAGAAGGCCGTGCGGAAGGGAGCGTCGGCAGCCCGCGGCTGGGTGATGGTCGGCTACGACCTGAACGACGGCTCGATCTTCAACTACATCATGGACACCCAGAACCTCTGGGCGGTCTACAACATGGTGCCCGTCCTCGCCCTGGATGTGTACGAGCACGCGTACGCGCGCGACTTCGGTGCGACCCCCGACGGCCGCAAGCAGTACGTCGAGGCGTTCTTCCGCAACCTCGACTGGGACCACGTCAACCGCCAGCTGGCCCAGGCGGAGGCGGCGCGGGAGGGCTCCCAGCGGGTCGGAGCCGAGGAGCAGGTGCCGACGAGCTGAGGCCAGTCCCGGCGCGCTCGTTGCGCGCCACTTGATCGAGTCGACCGACCGGTGCTCCGCCGGGCGGTCGCGTCATGCCGGCAAGACGAAGGCGCGCGGCCGACGCCTGGACGCCTGGGGAGTCCATGGGCTCCCTGGACGTCCAATCGTCGCTCATGGCGACGGTCAGCCGGCGACGAAACCGACGATCTCCTCGGCGATGCGCTCGCCGGCGTCCTCCGGCACGAAGTGGGCGGCGCCCTCGATCCGCACCTGGTCGCCGGCGCCCGGGATCAGATCGCAAAACGCCTGCCCGGCCCGGGGGTAGGGGAAGACGGGGTCGGAGTCGGAGAACGCGACGAGCGTCGGCTTCGCCCAGCGCGTGAGCTCGTCGGCGACGGCGCGCATCTCGGCCGCCCCGGGCTGGTCGTCGGAGGTCGGCACCAGAAGCGGGAACTGGGCCGCGCCGGCCTTCGACTCGGGGGTGGGGAACGGCGCCTCGTAGGCGGAGATCACCGCGTCCGGCAGCTCGCTGGTGGTCGCGGATCGGAGGACGAACCCGACCGGCAGATCGGGGTTGCGCTCGGCGAAGTCGCGCCAGGCGAGGAACCCCTTGCTCACGCGCCCGGTGAACAGGCCGGTGTTGAGGATGACGAGGCGGGCCACCCGATCGGCGTTCTCGACCGCCCAGCGCAGCCCGATCGGCCCACCCCAGTCGTGCACCACCACGGTCGTCCCCTCGAGTTCCAGCCGGGCGAGGAGCGCCGAGACCAGCTGAACGTGGCGCTCGTAGCTGTAGAACCGGCGGTCGGTCGGCTTGTCCGAACGCCCGAAGCCGGCATAGTCGGGCAAGATGACGCGCCGGCCCGCCGCCCGCAGCGGCCCCACCAGCTTGCGGTAGAGGAAGGCCCAGGTCGGCTCGCCGTGGAAGCACACGACCGGCTCGCCCTCCCCCTCGTCGACGTAGTGGAGTAGCAGCCCGTCGATCGCCGCGTAGTGCGGCGCGAAGTCGTAGCCGGGGAGGCCGTCGAAGCGCTCCTCGGGGGTCCGGAACACCTCCACAGGCCGAACGCTACGCGGCCGAGCCGACGGGCGCTCCGGGGCTATCCTGGCCGGGATGCCCGCCGCGACCGACTGGGCAGACCACACCCGGCGCGCCCTCGAGGGCGCCGGCTACCGCGCCAGCGTGCCCCGCGGTGCGGTGGTCGACGCGCTCGCCGAGCTCGGGTGCAGCGTCACCGCGCGCGAGATCGCCGACCTCCTGGAGGGGCAGGGGCAGCGGGTCGGGCTGGCGAGCGTCTACCGGGCACTCGAGCTGCTCGACCGGATGCGACTCGTCCAGCGCTTCGACGTCGGCGAGGGGGTGGCGAGGTACGAGCCGGCGTACCCGAGCGGCGAGCATCACCACCACCTCGTCTGCGACACCTGCGGGAACGTGACCGCCTTCGAGGATCCGGAGCTGGAGCACGCGATCGAGCGGCTCACACGGCGGGTGCCCTTCGCCATCGATGCCCACGACGTGACGCTGCGCGGCGAGTGCCCCAACTGCCACGCCGGGAGCTGATCGAGCCGCCGTGGTCTTCCGCCAGATCATCCACGACGACCTCGGCTGCGCCTCTTATCTGATCGGCGACGAGGACGCCGGCGTGGCCGCGGTCGTAGACCCGCGCTTCGAGATCGACGAGTACCTCGAGCTCGCCCGCTACCTGGACGTCCACATCGAGCACATCCTCGAGACCCACAACCACGCCGACCACGTCTCTGGCCACGGCCGCCTTTCGGCGGCCACGGGCGCGACGATCCACGTGCACGCGCTGGCCGGGGCCTCCTACGACCACGAGCCGTTCGAGGATGGCTTCGTGCTCGAGCTCGGCGGTCTGCGCGTGCGCGCGATCCACACCCCGGGCCACCGGCCCGAGCACACGGCCTTCGCCCTTATCGACACCGCCCGCGGCGAGGACCCGTGGGCGGTGCTGACCGGCGACACGCTGTTCGTCGGCGACGTGGCCCGGCCGGACCTGGCGGTCGAGCGCGAGCAGGGGGCGCGCGGCATCTTCCGCAGCCTGCACGAACGCCTCCTCGAGTTGCCTCCCGACACCGAGGTCTGGCCCGGCCACCTCGGAGGCTCGCTATGCGGGGGCCCGGGAATGGACCTCAAGGTCTCGTCGACAATCGGGTTCGAGCTCCGCCACAACCCCCTGCTCGGGGTCGACGACGAGCAGACCTTCGTCGAGCGGGCGCTGGCCAACCTCCAGCCCCAGCCGCCGAACTTCCAGGCGATCGTCGACCTCAACCGCGGACCGCTCCTCACGGCCGGGGTCGAGGTCATGCCCCTCGCCCCGCGCCAGGTCGAGCAGCGCCGGGCGGCCGGCGCGCTGATCGTGGACGTGCGCACCGACCTCCAGTTCGACGACGCGCACATCCCGGGGGCGGTCTGCATCACCATGCTCCACGCCGGATTCGGCACGAAGCTCGCGTGGGTGGTCGACCGCGACCAGGAGATAGTGCTGGTCGGGCGCGACGACGCGGATGGGCGGGCCGCCGCGCGGCTCGCGACCGCGGTCGGCATCCGCGAGCTCGGAGGCTTCCTGGCCGGCGGCATGACGAGCTGGCGAGCCGAGCGTCGCCAGGTCGAGCGCGTCGAGCGGGTGACGGTGCCGGAGCTCGCCGAGCGGCGTGCGCGCGACCCGGAGCTCCAGGTGCTCGACGTGCGCGAGGAGTCCGAGTGGAGCCAGTCCCGCATCCCGGGGTCGCTCCACGTCCCCTACCACGACATCCACTCCCTGCCGGCCGGTCTCGACCCTGCACGCCCGGTCGCTGTCATCTGCACCTCCGGCCGGCGGAGCGCGACCGGCGCCAGCCTGCTCGAGCGCCACGGCGCACGCGAGGTGCTGCACGTCGTCGAAGGGGGCGTGCCCGAATGGGGACAGCTCGGCCACCCGCTCGAGCGCGCGGCCGCGGCCGCCGCCTGAGGGACCGCGCGGAGCGGTCTACGAGTCCATCGCCGTGTAGGCCTGGTCGGCGATCATCCGCTTGAGCTCGTCGTCGCTCACTTGCTGGTTTCCGTGCTCCTGCTCCATGTGCTGCCGGGCGACCCGGAGCAGGTCGTCGTCGTTGGCGGCCTGGAGTGTGTGCCCGCAGTCGCAGTCGATTACCTGCATGCCCGCTCCTTTCGCTCGCTCCGCTCCAGGCTACTCGCTGGCGCCCCGCCGGCCGGCCACCGCGGACGGGCCCTAGCGCGCCGCGTCGGCCAGCTCGCGCAGCTCGAGCTCGATGCCCCGAGCGATCTCGTCCACCCCGTCGACCGCCTCGGGGTCGGCGCAGAGGCCGAAGGAAACCCTTCCGCCGGCCGACACCACCGACACGCGGAGAGCGTGGTGGTGGGCGATCTCCGCCAGGCACCGCAGCTCGACGAGGGGCCTGCCCCGCACCCACCGAGGCTCCCGCGGGCCGGGCACGTTCGACACGCTGAGCGTGAAGACCCGCGGGCTCATGGCCCAGCGCTCGGCGAATCGCTCCAGCGAGCTCGAGAAGTGCGAGAGGTCGCGGAAGAACTGGTCGAGGGTCTCGGCGTCGTGGTCGCGCTTGCGCTCGCGGGTCTCGAGCCGGATCGCCTGTAGGCGGGCGCGCGGATCGGCCTGCTCGAGCGGGAGGTCCACGCACATGAAGCAGTCGCGGTTGGCGGCGGCGTCGTCCGGGTGGTGGAGGCTCACCGGCACCTTCACCCTCAGGCCCTGCTCGGGAGCTCCCCGGCGTTCGAGCCAGGGCCGCACCCCACCGCCCACCGCGGCCAGCACGACGTCGTTGACCGTGGCGTGGTCCTCTCCCGACCCGCCGATGAGCTTGATGTCGGCGAGGCCGCACGAGGCGAACGCCACCTCGCGCCGGGGTCCGGCCGGGCGGTCGATCGGGGTCCGGAGCGCGGACCGGCGGAGCTCGCGCCGGAGCGTCCCGGGCACGCGCGCCGCCGAGCGCGCGGCCTCGGCCCAGGACGGGGGCGACGCCATGGTCCGTATCGCGCCCTCCGCCCTGGCCCCAAGCGCGCCGAGCCGCCAGGCCGCGCCGGATGCGAGCAGCTCCGCGGTCGAGGCCGTGCCGTTCCCGGGCGCCCGGGGCGCCGGCAGCGGACCGGAGCGCCCGGGCTGGCGATCGAGCAGTAGGGCCTCGAGCAGCCTCATGGCGGCCGTCCCGTCGGCCATGGCGTGGTGAAAGCGGAAGACGAGCGCGGTCACGCCTCCGTCGAGCGGCCCCGTCACGTCGAGGGTCCAGGGCGGATGCATGAGGTCGAGCCGGCGCTCCACGAGCCTGGTAAGGAGCACACGGAGCTCCGCCTCGGTGCGCGCCGGGGGGTCGGCGGCGCGCACGTGGCGCTCGAGATCGAAAGCCGGGTCGTCGACCCACGCCGGTGGAGCGAGCCGGAGCGGCGTGGGCGTGATCCGCTGGCACAGCCGAGGCGCCGCGGGGAGTCGCCGCTCAACCTCCTCGCGCACCTCCCCCAGCCCGAGCTCGCCCCGCACGAGCACCGCCTTGCACACGTGCCCGCGAATGTTCCCCGACTCGAGCCCAAGAATCCGGGCGTCCTCCGCGCTCAGGCGCTCGACCGTCGTCACCGCGCGGTGACCTCCTCGCGATTCCGGGCGAGGACCGAGAGCGCCAGGGCCGGGAAGGCGAGCACCGAGATCACACCGGCGGTGACGAGGCCGGCGGCGGTCTGGCCGCTGATCTTGCCGAGCTGCACCCCGATCTGGGTGGCCGCGACGACGAAGGTCAGAGAGGTCGCCTGGAGCAGCCCGACGGCGGGGAGCGTCCGCCTCGGGACGAAGCGGTGGTAGAGCAGCGCCGGGATCCCGCGGGCGAGCAGGAGGGCGATGACCGTGGCCGGGACGAGCGCGGCGTCAGAGGCGCTGTCGAAGAGGTCGCCGAGCTTGAGCTGCATCCCGCTCGTGACGAAGAAGACGGGGATGAACACCCCGAAGCCGATCCCTTCGAGCTTGTGCTTGAGCCCCGAGCTCTCGACCGCCTTGCCGTCGTCGACCAGGCTGATGATCGCGCCGGCCAGAAAGGCTCCGAGCACGACCTCGAACCCGAACTCCTGGGCCAAGGCCACCAATGCGATCAGGAGCAGGAAAGCGATCCGCACGCTGATCTGGGCGGTCGTGTCCTGGAGCCGCCGGACGGCCGCGCCGAGCCGGGGCGAGAGCCGCGCCCGGTAGATGCCCAGGGTGATCACCGCCGCGAGCATGGCGAACAGCCCGAGAAGAACCGCGGTGGACTCGATCCCCGAGCCGTTCTGGGAGAAGAACAGCGACAACAGGATCACGGTCGCGAAGTCGGCCACCGACGCGCTGGCGATCACGAGCTGCCCGAACCCGGTGCCGGTCTCGCCCGCATCCTTCAGCACCGCGACGACGATCCCGAATGAGGTGGCGGCGAGGACGATGCCGACGAACAGCGGCGCCTCGGCGAGGCGAGCCGCCCGGAGCACCTCGCCCGCGGCGATGGCGAGCAGGAGCGAGACGAAGAACGCGAGCCCCACGATCCGAAGATGGCGGTCGCTGTGGCGGTCGAAGGCGATCTCGAGCCCGGCCAGGAAGAACAGGAACACCAGCCCGATCTGGGAGAGCACGGTGACCGGCTCGTCGACGTGGGCCAGCCCGAGGACGGTGGAGCCGATCAGGATGCCGGCCACGAGCTCGATCACGACCGGCGGCACCTTGGGGAGCGGAAGCAGGTCGAACGCGAGCGGCGCGGCGGTGGCCGCGGTCACGACTACCAGCAGGTTGGTGTAGTGCAGGTCCGGCATCGGCTCAGCGGCCGCGAGCCCGCGACGAGCTCGGACACAACTGTGGACCAGCGACCGCGCGGACGCAAGCGGTCAACACTCAATGGCGGGCGTAGGATCGTCGGAGCGTGGACCGGCTCTTCGACGACATCGGGCATGCCTACCAGCACGGGATCGTGGGCACCGGCAGGGAGACCCATTTCCTCGTCCTCATCTCGTTCATCGTCTCGTGGGGATTCATCAGGACGAGCGCGCACATGATCCACGCCCAGGTGAGCTGGTGGCCCGGCAACGTGAAGACCAAGGGCGGCACCCACATCCACCACCTCGTGTGGGGCATCCTGCTCCTCCTGATCTTCGGATACGTGGGAATCGCCCTCGATCCGGGCAGCCCGCTACGTCAGATCGTCGCCATCATGTTCGGAGTGGGGATGGGCCTGACGCTCGACGAGTTCGCCCTCTGGCTCAACCTCCAGGACGTGTACTGGACGAAGAAGGGGCGCGAGTCGATCGACGCGGTGGTGATCGCCGCCGGCCTGCTGACGATCACCCTCCTCGGGCTCGGCTTCTGGATCGACGTGCTCCAGGCCTTGCTCGTCTTCCTGGGCGTCGGCGGTGAGCATCTGAGTGTGAAGGAGAGCGCGTTGGCGCTGGTCCCGGCCCAGGCGATCGGCGCGGTGTGCGCGGTCGTGGCGTTCGCCAAGGGCAAGCTGTTCACCGCGGTCGTGGGGCTGTTCGTGCCGCTCGTCGCGGTGATAGGTGCGATCCGGCTCGCCAAGCCGGGATCCCGCTGGGCGCGGCGCTACAGCGGGTCGAAGCTCGAGCGCTCGCGCGCACGGTTCGGCGAGCGGCACGCGGTGGCCGTCCAAAGCGCAGGCGTCGAGCGCTAACCGGCGAGGTGCGACGCCTCGTTCCAGAGCCAGAGGACCGGCGTCTCGCGCTCGTAGCCGAGGACGCTCAGCGTCGCGGTCGACAGCCCTAGCAGCCTTCCCTCCCCCGGCGGCAGCCCGAGCCAGCGCGCAGCCAGCACGCGGAGCATGTGTCCGTGCCCGAACACCGCGCAGTCGCCCCCGGCGGCGCGGAGCTCGGCCACCACCCGGTCGGCGCGGGCGCCGACCTCGGCCGCCGTCTCGCCGCCCGGGCAGCCGTCGCGCCAGAGGAACCAGTCCGGCCGCCGGGATCGGATCTCGGGCGTGGTGATCCCCTCGTACTCGCCGTAGTCCCACTCGCGCAGCTCGTCGCGGAGCAGCGCGCCCTCGCCCAGCCCGGCCAGCCGGCAGGTCTCGCGCGCACGCCCGAGCGGGCTCGTCAGCACCAGCGCGAACGAGCGCCCCTGCAGCCGCCGCCCGAGGAGCTCGGCCTGGTGGCGGCCGAGGTCGGTCAGGGGGACGTCGGTGCGCCCGGTGTGCCTGCCGCTGCGGCTCCACTCGGTCTCTCCGTGGCGTACGAGGACGACCTCCACCGGCGACAGTCTGAGCCATGGGTCGGAAAGTCGTGCTGAGCGGGGCGAGCGCTAGGCCTGGAGCTGGGGCTCCCGGCCACGCGCCGGCTCGGCGCGGAGCTCGAAGTAGTCGTCCTTCGAGGTCTCATCGGCGCGGTCGCGCGAGCCGGCGAGGCGCAGGACGAGCGTCAGCACCACGCTGATCACCAGGTTGGCCACGAGGCCGAAAACCGCCTGATAGGCCGAGAAGTGGATGGGGCCGAGGCTCAGCGCGTAGACCGACGTCTTGAAGTGCTGGTGGGCTGCCATCCACGTGCCGATCCCCATGCCCGCCGCCCAGCCGACGATGAGCGCGACTCGATGGAACCAGCGCGTATAGAGCCCGACGATGATCGCCGGCAGGGTCTGGAGGATCCAGACGCCGCCGAGGAGCTGGAGGTCGATCGCGTACTTGGTCGGCAGGAAGATCACGAACAGCAGGGCGCCGACCTTCACGGCCAGTGAGGCGAGCCGCGCCACCCGCGACTGCTCGCGGTCGTCGGCCTGGGGCCGGAAGTACTGGGTGTAGATGTTGCGGCTGAACAGGTTGGCGGCGGCGATCGACATGATCGCCGCGGGGACCAGGGCGCCGATCGCAATGGCCGCGAACGCGACCCCCTCGAACCACGACGGGAAGTAGTGCAGGAAGAGGTCGGGGACCGCGTAGTTCGGGTCCTTCGGCTTGACGCCGGCGGCGATCGCCATGTACCCGAGGACCGAGATCAACCCGAGCAGGAACGAGTACGCGGGGAGCACCACGGAGTTGCGCCGCACCACGTCCGCGCTGCGCGAGCTGAGAACACCGGTGATCGAGTGGGGATAGAGGAACAGCGCCAGGGCCGAGCCGAGGGCCAGGGTGGC
>DASQXU010000156.1:0-2532 GCA_035639555.1 Thermoleophilaceae bacterium | reverse complement strand
CGTGGGCAACGACTTCTTCGCGCTCTTCCTGGACGAGTCGATGACGTACAGCTGCGCGCTCTTCTCGCGCGGGGCGAAAACGCTCGAGGAGGCTCAGGAGGCCAAGCTCGAGCTCGTCTGCCAGAAGCTCCGCCTACATGCCGGGGAGCAGGTCCTCGACGTGGGCTGCGGCTGGGGCAGCTTCGCCCTCCACGCCGCCTCCCGGCACGGGGTTCGGGTGCTCGGCATCACCCTGTCCGAGCCCCAGGCCGCCCTGGCCAACCGGCGCGCGCAAGAGGCGGGGCTCACGGAGGGGGTGGAGATCCGGGTCGCCGACTATCGCGAGCTCCGCGACCGGCGCTTCGACGCGATCGTCAGCATCGGCATGGTCGAGCACGTTGGCGAGGAGCAGATCGACGTCTACGCCCGCCAGCTCACAAGGCTGCTGCGCCCGGGCGGGCGCCTGCTCAACCACGGCATCGCGAGGCTCCGCCACCGGGACGAGGGGGATGAGCCGTTCTCCGAGCGCTACGTCTTCCCGGACGCCGTGCCGCTCCAGCTCTCGCGGGTGCTCCTCGCCCTGGAGCGCGCCGACCTCGTGACCGAGCACGTCGAGGAGCTCCGCGGCGACTACGACATAACCCTCGGGCACTGGGTGAAGCGCTTCGAGGACCGCTTCCCGGACGCCATCCGGATCGCCGGCCCCGAGCGCGCTCGAGTCTGGCGATTGTTCCTGCACGCCGCCCGCGTCGGCTTTCGCGCCGGCCACGAGTCGGTCTATCAGGTGAGGGCCCGCCGTCCCCCGGCGGACGCTCCGGGCTAGGGCGAAGCCTGCCGCGGAGGCTCGTCCTCCGGCGGCGTCGGCGGATCGGCGGCCGCCGCCGGCTCGGGATCAGCCGCAACTGCCGGCTCCGCATCGGCGGCCATCGCCGGCCCGGACTCGACGCCAGCCGCCGGCTCGGCCTCGACGCCGGCCGCCGGCTCCGCGGCGCCGACGGCCGCCGGCTCGGGCTCGACGCCCTCCCGATGCGAGTCGACGAGCTCCTCCAGCCGCCCCGCCAGCTCGTGGATCTCGTCGAAGAGCCTCCGGCGCTCCTCCTCGATCGCGTCGGTGTCGGCGCGCAGGATGCGCCTCTCGTCCTCGGCCCGCTGGCGCTGGTCCTCCAGCCTGCGCTCCTCCCGCGCTCGACGGTCGACGATCTCGGAGTCGGCCCGGTTCACGACCTCCTCGGCCTGCCGCTTGGCCTCGGCCACGATGTCGGCCGCCTCTGACTTCGCCCGCGCCAGGGTCTCCTCGGCCTCCGCGCGCGTCTCCTCGCCCTGCTTCAGAAGCGCCTGGCGCTGTCTCTCCCCCTGCTCGAGGCGGTCGTGCGCCTCCTCCTCGGCCTCGGCGATGATCCGGTCGGCCTCGGCTCGCGCGTCGGAGATGATCTCCTTTGCCTCGGCCTTCCCCCGCGCCGTGGTCTCCTCGGACTCGGAGCGTGCGGTGTTGACGATCTCGTCCGCCGTCTCGCGGGCGCGGTGCAGGATGCCGCTGGTCTGCTCGCCGACACGATCGAGCGCGTGCCGCACGGCCGACTCGGGCGAGCGGGTGATCTCGAGCTCGGCAATGAGGCGGTTGACCCTCTGCACGTAGCGGTCCACCTCGCGACGGTCGTAGCCGCGCACCGCCGTGTGGAAGGTGATGTCGCGGACGTCGCCGGGCACGTGGCCGATGGACGTTTCGACCGCCGGCGGACGCACCGGCGGCTGCGGCCGCTGCCCGCCAGCCTGCTCGCCGCGGTTCGGTTCCCTTTCGGCCACGCGCGCAGTATGACGGTTGCGCGGCCCCTTCGCCAAGACCCTCCTGCAAAACGCGGGCGGGGAGCGCGCCGCCCGGGCGATCTAGCTCAATCCGGTCCCGACCAGTCGAATGCCATGTGCTTGCTCGACCGCCCGGTCCGCGCCCACTTGAACCCGAACGCGTCCACCTCGTCGGCGGTCACCGTGCCGTAGGTGGCGACGCTCCCGGGGCCGGCCTCGGAGCCCGGTGGGTCGTGGACCTGCGTGCGCTTTCCGGGTATCGACGTCGGCCCCTGGAGCGCCTCGGCCGCCGCGTTGACCTTGCCCGGGATCTGCGCCCGCCAGTGGGCGAGGTCGTCGGCGATCTCGACATCGATCTGGGCCGGCTCCATGCCCAGCATCTCGCCCAGCTTGTCAGCGAACATCTCTGGCCATCCACCGGCCTGACCGCTGAAGATGGCCTGCAACGCCTGTTGCTGGCTCTCGTCGGCCCGCGCATCGATGAAGAACCCCATATCAGTCTTGGTGCCCTCCTCCCAGAGGTTCCCTACGAAGCGGCCGATCGCGGCGAAGTTGAGCCCGTCGAGCCTCACGTCGCCGAAGTGGCCCTCCTTGATATGCCAGATGAGAGCGCCGTCGCAGTCCCCCTCCGTGGGGGGCTGGGCGAAGGTGCACGGGCACGGCACCGTGCACTTGCAGACGTCGAACCAGTCTCCGACCACACGCCAGCTCGGCACCGCCGCCATCAGCCTCACCTCCACCGCATCGACA
>DASQXU010000155.1:0-2433 GCA_035639555.1 Thermoleophilaceae bacterium | reverse complement strand
GAGAACGCACCGCAGGGCTTGGATCCGCTCACCCAGATCATCGTCTTCCGCCACGGCGGCGCGGTGAGCCGCATCGGTGATGAGGAGACCGCCTTCAGCAACCGCGGGCCGGCCTACCTGCTG
Source organism: Thermoleophilaceae bacterium (assembly GCA_035639555.1). Classification (GTDB taxonomy): domain Bacteria; phylum Actinomycetota; class Thermoleophilia; order Solirubrobacterales; family Thermoleophilaceae; genus DASQXU01. The sequence goes on along the minus strand of DASQXU010000155.1, from coordinate 2,310 downwards.
CATCCGCTCGCGGCGTGGATGGAGCCGGCCAACGACGACCGCCACATCGCCTGGCTATGCGAGCTCGTCCGGGTCATGGAGCCGTTCAAGACCGGCGGCGCGTACCTCAACTTCAGCCCGGAGGGCGAGCAGTGGCTGCTCGATGGCTATGGCCGGCCGAAGTACGAGCGGCTGGTCGCCCTGAAGCAGAGGTACGACCCGCACAAGCTCTTCCGCTTCAGCCACAACATCCCGCCGGCCGGCGCCGACCTGACCGCCGAAGCCGGAAGTGACCGACACCGCGCAATCGAGGAAGGAGAAAGCCGTCATGACCACAGTCACGAAGGAGCAGGCAAGCCTGGGGATGCCCTGGGAGGAGCAGTACGGCTACGCCCAGGCGGTGAAGGTGGGAGACACCATCTACCTATCTGGTCAGGTCAGCCACGACGATGCCGGCAACTTCGTAGGTGTCGGTGACATGGAAGTCCAGATGCGCTCGGCCTACGGCAACATCGCCAAGGTGCTGGCGCGATACAACGCGACGATCGAAAACGTCGTCGAGGAGACGCTCTATGTCCGGGACATGGAAGCCGCCTTCGAGGCGCGCGTGAAGATGAAGGAAGAGGTCTTCTCGGGGCGTCCGCTCGTCGCGAGCACCATCGTGCAGATCGAGCGGCTCGCCTTCCCCGAGTTCCTCGTAGAGATCAGGTCCATCGCCAGGGTGTAGGAAACCTCGCCGACCAGTCCAGCGAGCAAGTCAGCCAGTATCGCTCTCAGCACCCGCCGCTATTGCAAACGGCGAAGGAGTAGCGCGCGCGCCGGCTACTGCTTCCGACGAGCACCGCTATTCGCCTTCGGCGCAAAGCCAGTCGCGCGGCCGCTGAGGCGGCAGGTGACTGCTCCGGACGACCAGGGGTCGTGACGGACGACGACGTCCGCGCTTGCGCGATTGCTGGCGGAAGCGAGGGTGACGCGATCGTTAGTCGGCCCGCTCGGCCCAGCTCGGTGCGTATCGGCACGCCGCGCGCGTAGCCGCCGGCGAGCAGCCCGGCGTAGGCCTGGGCCGGGCGCGGGGGGTCGATGATCGCGGAACTGTCGCTCGTCGTCTGAATGCGAGGGTCTAGTCCGGTCTAGTCGGCCCGGCTGCCGTGGGCGGCGACGAGCGGGTACACCGCGGGGGCGCCACGGGTCTCCCGGTCTCAAAAGCCGACGTCGCCGCCGCCGAAGTCGCCGCCGCCGAAGTCGCCGCCTCCGGTATCAGCGCCCGCGTCGCCCGCGTCTCCCTCCCCGGCGTCACCCGCGGCGCCGGCCTCTTCGCCGCCGAACTCCGAGAACAGCGACTGGGCCACCAGGCTCCCGGCGAAGGCCGCCGCGAAGCTGCCGAGCAGGGTGCCGCCTATCCCGCCGAGCATGCCTCCGCCGCCACCGAAGGCTCGCTCTACGGTGCCGGGCCGGTTCGTCTCAGCGCGGGTGGCCATCCGGGCGAGGGAGCGGGGGTCGTCGGCTCCGGTGCGCTCGTGTTCGGGCACGGCCGCGCTCAAGTTGCGCAGCGCCCTGCGTCGTTGCTCGGGCGTCAGCTTGGCGAAGGCCTCCTCGTGGGCCTGCTCGATCGCTTCCGGCGGGGCGGTCCGGACAAGGTAGCGGTAGCGCTCGAGCGCCTGCTCGTCTGTCAGTTCGCCCGGGGCGGCCGGCGAGGATGCGGGAGCGCGCTGCCGGGGCCGCGACTCTGGCTCGGTACTGCGGCCAAGCAGACGATCAGAAATCCCATGGTGCGGATGTTCCCTGATTTGGGTGTCGCCTGCGCGGTGCAGGCCCGACTCGTCGACGACGTGGTCGTCGCCGTACCGGCGTCGGACGCGTTCGAAGTGGTCGAGTCGCAGCTCGGCGAGCAGGGCTCGGTAGAAGCCCGCGGTTTGGTCGCCGCCGTGGAGTGGTCTCCGGGGCGGCCGACAACGTCGTGCTCGGCGTCGGGTGTGAACCCCTCGACGATCGCCTCCAGATCGCCGTTTTCCTCGGCGCGGTAATGGCCCTCTACGAGGGCGTCGAGTCACGGGGCTCTCGCCCCGGCAGAATGGACCATCGGCCCCGGCGCCGGCCGGGTAGGCGTCGGCAGCGGCGGGCGACGCTCCGATGAGAGCATCGCCAGAGCCGGCATCTCCACCGAGGGTAGCTCTGCTCGGACGGACGCCGCCCCGCGGGAAGGCAAGCCATGACAAGCGGCCACCCGATGACCTCAGCGCCGGCTCTGAGCACGGCGCCGACTTCATCACCCTCGCGACCAGGGACTTCGACGCCGCGATCCGCTTCTGCGGCAGCTGTTGGGCCTTCGGG
>DASQXU010000154.1:0-2736 GCA_035639555.1 Thermoleophilaceae bacterium | reverse complement strand
CCGCCGCTTAGGATGGACGGGCCGCTCGGGTAACCCTTTAGAAGCACGCTCAGAGGCCTGCTCGCTCTCGCCGGGGTCGAGGGGTGGCGGGCGCCGGTCGCGCACGTCGCGGCCGTGTCGGGCACGGAGCCTGCCATGCTGCCCACGCTCGAGCTCGCCCCGCCGCCGTGGCGGTGGGGCGCGTCCGAGCTCGCCACCGACGTGCTCGACCACGCGGTCTACGCGACCGGGACGGGCTCGCCTATCGGGCGCTCATCGGCGCCTGACCGCAGTCGTTCAGGCGCCCCGCTCCAAGACCTTCCGGATGGTTTCGGCGACCTCCTGCGGGTGATCCTCGGGCATGAAGTGCTTGCCGCGGTCGACCTTCTCGAGGTCCGCCCCGAGATCGCGAGCCAGCCGCTCGGCGTAGGAGACCTTCTGGAAGCGGTCGGCCGCCCCCCAGACTACGCCAGCGGGCAATCGCAGCCCGGGCAGTCGCGGGGCGACCTCGAGCGTGTCGGACGTCCGCAGCGAGCGGATCTGGCGCACGAACGTCGCCGCCCCGGTGGGATGGTCGTATCCAGGCCAGTGAGCCGCGGCGGACTCGCGAGCGCGCGCGGAGTCGTCGTGCCCCTGGGCGATGAACGCGGCGAACACGCGGCGGAAGAGGGCCGTCGGCGTGCGCGCCACGCCTGGACCGAGCATGCGCATCAGCTTGATGCTCGGGATCGGCCACGAGTCATAGGCGATGGAGTTGGTGAGGACGAGCCCGGCGCAGAGCGACGGCTCCTCGACCGCCGCGATCTGGACTACCCCGCCACCCAGGTCGTGCCCAACGAGCACGGCTCGCCCGACCCCGAGCGCGTGAAGGAGCCGTCGCAGATATCCGGCCTGCGCCTCGACCGAGATGTCGCGCCCTGCGCCGGTGGAGTGGGAGAGCCCGTAGCCGATCATCTCCCAGGCGATCAGCCGGGCGCCGCGGAGCTCGGGAATCACGTGCCGCCAGAGTGCGGGCGAGGTCGGGATGCCGTGTACGAGGACCGCGACTGGTCCCTCGCCGCGCTCGAGCCAACGATGGCGGAGTTCGTCGATCTCGAGCGTGCGCTCCGCCGCCTCGGTCATCCGCGGGTGGCTCGATTGGCGATCGTGCGGGCGACCTCCTCGAGGTCCTCGCCCTGAATGTCGGGCTCGGGCACGATCGGCACGAGCCAGCGCTCGCTGCGCGCCAGCCAGGCGCCGCGCAGTCCCGCCCGCATCGCGCCCATCACGTCCCAGCCGTGGGCGGCCACCAGGCAGATATCGCCCCGGTCGACCGCGAGCCGCTCCGCCGCGTGCTGGTAGACGCGCGGATGCGGCTTGAAGACCTGCACCGCGTCGCTGCCGATGACGACCTCGAAGCGATCGCGGAGCCCCGCCGCCTGGAGCGCTCGCTCGGCCGCTTCACCGGTGCTGTTAGTCAACACGCCGACGCGGAGGCCGGCGTCGAGCAGCACCGAGAGGGCGGACTCGGCCTCGGGAAACGGATCCATCGCGCCCGCACGCCGCATGGCCGGGTCGAGCGCTTCGGTGTCGCGACCGGCGGCGCGAAGCCCCCGCTCGAGCGCGGCCCGCAGGTACTCGGGCAGCGGCCGGTAGGCGCCGCCACTGAGGGTGTCGGCCATCGTCAGGAGCAGCGCCTCGCGGAACGCCCCGGACACCAGGCGGCGGTCCTCCTCGGCGTCGCCAAGCGGCTCGGCGATGCCGCTCGGATCGAGCAGCGTGCCGTTCAGGTCGAACAGCGCCCAGCTGAGGTGGAAGCCGGCCATCAGGCGGGGGCGCCCGGGCGGCGCTGGGCGAGCCGCGCGACCTTGGCCATCGCATACATCGGCGCTGCCCCGCGCGGCACCACGCGCCTTGCGGTCGCCGCCGATCTCTCGAGCCTCGCATCCATGTGCGCGAGCCCGCGTATCACCAGCATGAAGCCGCCCCCTTCCGCTCGCCGGCCGGGGAGCGTCCCCCGCAAAGCCGTCCCTGAGCGCACGCCAGAGCACTGCTCGCGGTCGCTCGGGGACAGCGCGCGGAACGCGACCCTGCCGCTCATGTCCATGACGTAGCAGGCGCTCCGGCGCAGATCGAGCCGACGGTGAAGGATCAGCTCGACGCGGTCGACCGCGACTCGCCAGGGAGGCGGGTCGTGTTGCGTGACTGCGGTGAGGCTCGACCTTCCTCGATGCCTCAGGCGGCGATACCGATCGCCGGTAGTCAGCGCGGACGTAGAGCGTCGTGAGCGCCGCCCCGATCACGAACCGCTGATGCAGCTGCTTCGGCTCGGGATCGGTGTCCGCAGCGATGGGCACGTCAGCGACCCGGAGCATCATCGCAGCGGGTCGACGCCGACCAAGTCCCTCTTTCGGAGTCGCCCGCGCTGGCGGCCCGATCCGAGTCGGGCTGCTCGCTGGGCCGCGGGCCCGCGGCACGCGAGCTCCTCGAACGGAAGCTCGGGTTGCGAGTGCTGGGTCGCCGTATTCATGGGAATGTGTCTCTCCCCGCTCTGAAGAGGCGAGGGCGCGATCCTTAGGTTTGACCGCGGCGGCGTGTCGGCGGTTCACGACGGGAATGCTCAATTCTCCTCCGTCCGGCCGGCTCCTCCGCCCCGAGGGTCAGCCGACCCGTGCTCAGGTAGTGCTCCTGGACTGCGCGAAGGCCGCCGACCTCACGGCGATCGCTGGCTAATGGATTTCGTTGCCAGGTGATCGGCTCCTCATCCCGCCCCGCGCT
>DASQXU010000153.1:0-2271 GCA_035639555.1 Thermoleophilaceae bacterium | reverse complement strand
TCAGGGCGGCGGAGAGCACCCGCTCGACCTGCTCGACGCTCACCGCTCGGTCTCGGGCCCGCGCGGGTCCGGCTGGGGGGCGTCGGGCGGCTCCGGCTCGGGCTGCTCGGGCGGGCTCGGCTCGGGAACGCCGGGCGGGCCGGGATCCGTTACGGGGGTGGGGTCGGGTCCCGGCACCGGCGAGGGCTCGGCCGGGGTGGCCGGCCTGTCCGGCGAGGTGGGGGCCGGGACCTCGAGCGTCGTCGGCTGCGGGCGGGGGTTTGCCGTGCGCATCCCGGTGAGCTTGCCCCCGCCTCCCGGCCCCGAAACCGCGCCCACGATGAGGGCCACAGCGCCCGTCGTTTCCTCGCTTAGAGCACGGGTAGGCCATCGGAAAAGGAGGTGCTCCGATGCCGAAGACGACAAAGGGGGGCCGGGCCAAGAAGAGCGAGCTGCCGTCGACGCTCCGGCGCTCCTCTGAGGAGGCGCAGCGGACCTGGGCCAAGGCGCATGACAGCGCCGTCGAGACCTACGGTGAGGGAGAGCGGGCCCACCGCACGGCCTACTCGGCGCTCAAGCACAAGTTCGAGAAGAAGGGCGACCGCTGGGTCCGGAAGGACGGCAAGGGCCCATCAGATCCGCGGGCCAAGAACCCGAGAGCGCGCGAGGGCAAGGGCAAGAGCTTCGGCGGCGTCGACTACGAGGGAAGCTCCAAGCACGAGCTCTATGAACGCGCCAAGAAGCTCGGCGTTCAAGGTCGCTCGAGCATGAGCAAGGAGGAGCTCGCCGAGGCGATCGCCCGCAAGCAGTAGGCGCGCGCCGCGGTGGTCGCGCCCGGAGGGCGCCTAGACGCGGTCTACGGCGCCGTCGGCGCCGGCTTCCCTGGCGCAGTGTGCGCAGCAGTAGATCGTCTCGCCGGCCTCGATGCCGTGGCCGACCACCCGGCAGCCACAATGTGCGCAGGTCGGCGCGAGCGCGTGGATCGCGCATTCGAAGGAGTCGAACACGCGTTGCTCGCCTCCCGCCATGCTGACCTCGAGCATCTTGTCGTATTCGTTGCCGCAGACCTCACAGGTGGCCATCGGCCCTCCTCTTGTTTTCTTGGGTGGTACCCGGCGAGCCGAGGGCGACACAGGTGCCCAGTGCCCAGTGCTCCGTGCCCAGACCGAGCACCGAGCACCGCCTATGCGCGCGTTCCCCGCACCGCCCACGCGCGCGCCGGTAGTCGAAACGCGCCGTCGGGGTCGCCGAGGCGTCGCCGGCACCGCTCGCGCAGCGCCTCCCGCGCCTCGGGGGAGAGCGACTCCCAGTAGCCGCCGCCGGGGCCGATGCCCGTGGTGAACGGCAGCCAGTAGTCGTCGAAGCTCTGGTAGAGGCGGTCGACCTCGAGCGCCTCCGTCCGGACGCCCTCGAGCCCGACGTCGAGCCACAGGCGGTGGAGCTCGTCCGGGTCCTGGAAGCGCATCGTCCGTCCCTCGTCCGGGGCCTGCGGGTCGAGCTCGAGGGCGGCATCCCAGAAGGCCCGCAGCATGCCCATCCGCTCGCGGTAGTCCCACACGCAGGCGGCGACGGTGCCCCCGCTCCTGACCACACGCCGCATCTCGCCGACCCCGGCCACGGGATCGCGCATGAAGTTGACGACGAGCTGGGCGAGCGCGGCGTCGAACGAGCCGTCCGCCCATGGCAGCCGCTCGGCGTGGGCTCGGCGCGCGTCGGCGCCGGGGAGCCGGGCCGCGCAGACGGTGGCGAATGCCGCAGAGGGGTCGGCGGCGGCGACCCGCTCCTGGCCGAGCTGCTCGGCCAGCGCCTCGGCCAGGGGACCGGGACCGCAGCCGACGTCGAGCACCCGCATGCCCGGCCGCACCCCGGCGAAGTCGGCGAACAGCGGCGCGAGCCGGCGCGAGTAGCGGCCCATGTAGCACTCGTAGCTCTCGGCGGGCGCGGCGAAGCTCATCGCGGAACGCCCACGCCATTATCCAAGCCCCCCGGCGCGGGGCGCGATCATCTCCGAGCTCCCGTCGTCGAGCACGAGCACCCCGCCGTGAGGCAGCCACGCGCGCCCTGAGTCGGGGCCGCTGAGCACGGCAGCCTTCGCCCGAGCCTCGGCCTCGAGGGCGGTGGGGGCGAGGGCGGTCGCCTGGACGACGCCCGTGAACGCGGGCCGGCCGGTGGCCGGATCGATCAGGTGGTGGGCGGGCGCTCCGTCCTCGTCGAGCCAGGCGCGCCTGCCGATTCCGCTCGTGGCGACGCCGGCGGCGGCGAGCTCGAAGGTGTGCAGCACGTGGTCGTCGA
>DASQXU010000152.1:0-10385 GCA_035639555.1 Thermoleophilaceae bacterium | reverse complement strand
GCGGGGGCCAGCTTGAGCGACGCCGCGATCGCGGTCAGCGGACTGCGCAAGTCGTACGGCAGCCACGAGGCGGTGCGGGGCATCGACTTCGCGGTCGGGCGGCGCCGGGCGGAGCTCCAAGCCGACGCGTTCGCCCTTGGGCGGCGGATGTACGCCGAGCCGCCCGGCGCGTTCGCCAAGCGGATGGGGGCCTACTGGCGGGCGGCGCGGCCCACCGTCCACGCGTAGCTGCAGCGCCGGCGTGACTGCCGCGGGGCTCGCCGCCGCGCTCAGCTACTCTCTGGCGAGATGGGCCTGATCCTCTACCTGATACTGCTTCTCCTGAGCGGCCTGATCGTCGGCGCGCTCGCCCGGCTCGCGCTGCCCGGCCCGGACCCCATGGGGATCGGCGCGACCATCCTGATCGGCCTGGCGGGCTCGTTCCTCGGCGGCGTGCTCTGGTGGCTGCTCTTCCATCGAAACGGCGGCGGGATTCTCATCTCGGTGCTGTTCGCGACCGGGATCGTCTACCTGATCCGCCGCTCGCGCGGGGGCTCGTTGACCGATCCCGGCCGGCCGCCGATCCGCCGGCCGTAGCCGCCGGCCTGGCCGAGCCCGGGGAGCGGGGGCCAGCTTGAGCGACGCCGCGATCGCGGTCAGCGGACTGCGCAAGTCGTACGGCAGCCACGAGGCGGTGCGGGGCATCGACTTCGCGGTCGAGCGCGGCGAGGTCTACGGCTTCCTCGGCCCGAACGGGGCGGGCAAGACCACCACGATCGAGATCCTCGAGGGCTACCGGCCGCGGAGCGCGGGCGAGGTCTCGGTGCTCGGGGTCGACCCGGGGCGGCCCACCCGCGCCTGGCGCGACCGCATCGGCCTGGTGCTCCAGGAGTGCGAGCTCGAGCCGCTCCTCACCGTGCGCGAGCTCGTGACCATGTTCTCCGAGCTCTACAGCGACCCGCGCCCGGTCGCCGAGACGATCGAGCTGGTCGGCCTCGGGGACAAGCAAGACGCCCGGGTGGGCACGCTCTCGGGCGGGCAGCGGCGGCGGGTCGACGTGGCGGTGGCCCTGGTCGGGGACCCGGACCTCGTCTTCCTCGACGAGCCGACCACCGGCTTCGACCCCTCGGCCAGGCGCGGCGCCTGGAACATGATCGAGGGCCTCAAGGGCCTCGGAAAGACGATCTTCCTCACCACGCACTACATGGACGAAGCCCAGCACCTGGCCGACCGGGTGGCCATCCTGCGCGGTGGCCGGATCGTGGCCGAGGGTCCGCCGGACCGGCTCGGCGGCAATGATCTGGGCCAGGCCGTCATCCGCTTCAGCCTGCCCGCCGGCGTGAGCCCGGAGGACGTCCGGGCCCAGGTGGAGACCCCGGTGGAGGCTTCGGGGAACCAGCTCTCGATCACCACCGGGCGCCCCCAGACGGCCCTCTACCGGCTGACCGCCTGGGCCGAGCGCGAGGGGATCGAGCTCGGCGGCCTCGAGGTGCGGCGACCGAGCCTCGAGGACGTGTTCCTCGAGCTGACCGGCGACCGCGCGGAGGACGGCGATGGGTGACCTCGCGCTCGTCGCCCGCCAGGCCCGCTTCGGCCTGATCACCGCGAGCCGCAACCCGCGGGTGATGGTGTTCGGGATCGTCTTCCCGGTCTTCCTGCTGGTGCTCTTCAACGGGATCTTCACCAAGGGCGGGGCGACGACCACGCTCCACGGCCAGCAGCTCGACGCCGACACCTACTTCACGGCCGCCATCGCCGCCTACGCGATCTTCATGTCGTGCTTCAACACCCTCGCGATCTCCCTCACGACCCAGCGGGAGACCGGACAGCTCAAGCGCCTGCGGGGCACCCCGATGCCGGCCTGGACGTTCGTTGCCGCCCAGATCGTGCGCTCGATCGCGATGGTGGTGGTGATGGTCTCGGTGCTGCTGGCGATCGGGGCCGCGGCCTTCGGGGTCGACGTCCGCGCCGGCAGCGTCCCCAGCCTGGTTCTCTACGTGGCGCTCGGCACCGCGGCCACCACGACCCTCGGCATCGGCATCACCGCACTCCTTCCGACCGCCGAAGCGGCCTCGAGCATCGTGCCGTTCGGCACGGTGATCCTCTCGTTCATCTCCGGTGTGTTCATCCCGGTCAGCCAGCTCCCCGACTGGCTGGCCCAGATCGGCCGCGTGTTCCCGCTCTACCACCTGGCCGACGGGCTCCAGAGCTCGTTCCTCCCTGGCGGCCACATCCGGGGCGGCAACGTGGCGGTGCTGGTCCTCTGGGGCGTCGGCGGCCTCGTGATCGCGGCCCGCCGCTTCCGCTGGGAGCCGCAGGGCGCCGGCGCCTGAGCCTCAGGCCCCGAGCTCGCGGGCGAGGACCATCTGGAGCACCTCGTCGGTGCCCTCGCCGATGGTCAGCACCTTGGCGTCGCGGTAGAAGCGGCAGACCGGATACTCCTCGATGTAGCCGTAGCCGCCGTGGATCTGCACCGCCTCCTCGGCCGCGCGCACGGCCAGGCGCCCGCTCTTGAGCTTGGCCTGGGCGGCCGTGGTCGCGTAGTGGCGATCGCTGTCCCGCAGCCAGGCGGCCTTGTAGACCAGGAGGCGGGCGGCCTCGACCTCGGTGGACAGGTCGGCGAGCTTGGTCTGGATCGCCTGGAAGCGCGAGATCGGCTGTCCGAACGCCCGCCGCTCCCTGGCGTACGAGAGGGCCTCGTCGAGGGCCCCCTGGGCCAGGCCGACGCCCATCGCCGAGACCGAGATGCGCCCGCCGGCCAGCGTGGCCAGGAACTGCCGGTAGCCGCCGCCCCGCGGGCCGAGCAGGTTCTCCTCGGGGACCCGGCAGGAGTCGAAGCCGAGCGGACGGGTGTCCGAGGCGTTCCAGCCCATCTTGCGGTAGGGCTCGCCGATCTCGTACCCCTCGGTGCCGTTGGGGACGATCAGGTTCGAGATCTCGTCCTCGCCGGTGCGGGCGGCGATGGTCACGAGGCCCGAGATCTCGGTGCCCGCGTTGGTGATGAACTGCTTGGCCCCGTCGATCACCCACTCGCCGTCGTCGAGACGGGCGGTCGTCCTCAAGCTGCGGGCGTCCGAGCCGGCGTCGGGCTCGGTCAGCCCGAAGGCGGCGAGCCGCCGCCCCGAGCAGAGCTCGGGCAGCCAGTCGGCCTTCTGCTCGTCCGACCCGAAGGCGTAGATCGGGAAGGTGCCGAGCGAGGTGTGGGCGGCGACGGTGATGGCCACGCTCGAGTCGACCCGGGCGAGCTCCTCGATGGCCAGCGCGTAGGAGATGGTGTCGGCTCCGCCGCCGCCGTACTCGTGGGGATAGGGGATGCCCATCAAGCCGAGGTCGCCGAGCGCGCGGACGATCTCGTAGGGGAAGCGCTTGTCGCGGTCGAGCTCCTCGGCGACCGGGCGCACCTCCTGCTCCGCGAAGTCGCGTACGAGCCGGCGGACCTCCCGCTGCTCGTCTGTGAGCTCGAACTCCATCGGCTGGAGGATGGTATTGGCGCCGCGTTGCTACCTTCGCGACCGTGGCGCGCCGCAGCCACCACACGGTCCGCCTGGAGCGGGGAAGTCACCGCTCGCAGAGCGTCGGGGCGTGCGCGATGGAGCTCGCCTCGATGCTCGCCCACGAGCCGTTCAGCGACCGACCGCGCTCGGTCTCTCCGGTCATCGGCGCCTTCGTGCGCACCTACAACGACGGGGTCGACGACGACCGCCGCCAGGACCTCTATCCGGTGGCCTCGGAGATCGTCGGCACGGCCGCCGGCCGGGTGCTCGAGTCCGAGCGGGTCAGCCTGTGCCTCGAGTTCGCGACCCGCCGCGGCTTCCGGCCCCCGCGCGGGCGCGCGGCGATGGCCGCGGCCACCCCGGAGGCGGCCGGGACGCTGGCCGCCCGCGCCGCCCTGGCCCGCGGGGAGCACGAGGAGGCGCTCGCCCTGGTGCGGCGCCTCGTGGGGCACCGGACCCCTCCGCGGGCCCCGACCGAGCCGCCGCCCGAGCGCGCCCTCTCGGCGAGTCACTAGGGCGGCCCGCCGGTCGCTGGCGGCTCCGGCGCGGTGGTCGCCGGCTACCGTTGGGCGGCCATGGCGTCCGAGCACCGCAGCGCACCACGCCCGGGCGCGGCCGCCGGCGCACTGCTCCTCCTCGCCGCCCTGCTCGCCGGCTGCGGATCGGGCTCGGGGGGGCCGAGCTCGCCGACTGCGTCCCCGGCCAGCGGCCGGGCCGCGACCGTCCGGGGCCAGGACTGGACGCGCTTCGGCTACGACGCCGCCCGCACCAACATAGGGCCGCGCAACGTTGGCATCGGGCCGCGGACGCTGCGGCGCCTGCACCGTCGGGTCGTGCGCCTCCCCGGCACGGTGGACTCATCGCCCATCTACCTGCACGCCGTGCGGGTCGGAAAGCGGAGGCGTGACGTCTTCATCGTCACGACCACCTACGGGCGCACGCTGGCGATCGCCGCCACCAGCGGCCGGCGCCTCTGGCAGTTCAAGCCGCGCTCCGTCGCCGGCCTCGAGCGCAGCCCGCAGATCACCAACACGACGCCGGTTGCCGATCCGGACCGCCGCTTCGTCTACGCCGCCTCGCCCGACGGCCGGATCCACAAGCTCTCGCTCCGCACCGGGCGGGAGGCCGGGGGGCGCTGGCCGGTGTCGATCACCCACGACCCGGCCCACGAGAAGCTCGCCTCGGCGCTCAACCTCTCGGGCGGGTACGTGATCGCGGTCACCGGCGGCTACATCGGTGACGAGCCGCCCTACCAGGGCCACGTGGTCGAGATCTCGCGCCGCACCGGCGGCATCGCCCGGGTCTTCAACACGCTCTGCAGCGATCGCCGTCAGATCATGGATCCGCGCAGCTGCCCGTCAACTCTGTCGGCGATCTGGGCCCGGGCCGGCGCCGTGGTCGAGCCGGGGACCCACCGGCTGCTCGTGACCACCGGAAACGGGCCGTTCAACGTTCAGACCGACTGGGGCAACTCGGTGCTCGAGCTCACGCCCGGACTGAGCGTGCGCCAGAGCTACACGCCACCCGACCACGCGCAGCTCGAGGCCACGGACTCCGACCTCGGCTCCACCGTGCCCGCCCTGCTGCCGGCGCCGGGCGGCCGGCGCCCGCAGTTCGCGCTGCAGGGCGGCAAGGACGGCAAGGTCCGCCTGCTCTCCCTCTCCCGGCTGAACGGCCGGGCGACACAGGCGAGCCCGCTGACCGGCGGCGAGCTCCAGATCCTGCGCCCGCCGCGCGGCCAGCTGGCCTTCACCACGCCGGCGGTGTGGCGGACCGGTCGGCGGGTGATCGTGCTGACCGCCGACTTCCAGGGGACGGTGGCCTACGAGCTACGCGGCAGCCCGCCGCGGCTCCACGTGCTCTGGGACAACGGGACGCCGGGGTCGAGCCCGGTGCTCGCCGGCGGCCTGCTCTACGTCTACGACGTCACCAACGGCGGGCTCAACGTCTACCGCCCGCTCTCCGGCCGCCGGCTCGCCACGCTCGCCGCCGGCTCGGGCCACTGGAACTCCCCGATAGTCGCCGACGGGCGCATCGCCCTGCCCGAGGGCAACGCCAACGACCACGCCACGAGCGGCGTGCTCGACATCTACTCCCGCTGAGCTCGCGGGCCGGCCCGGCCGCTCAGCCGGGCTGCTCGGCCACCGCGATCACGGCGAACGCCGCGCCGTTCGGGTCGCTCAGCACGGCGAACCGGCCCGGCGCGACGTCCGTCGGCTCACGCAGGGCGCTCCCGCCGAGCTCGCCAGCCTTCGCCACCACGGCGTCGCAGTCCTCGACGTTGAAGTACGTCAGCCAGTGCGGCGGTATCTCGCCGGGCAGGTTGCCGCTCATGTCGAACATGCCGCCGACCGGGTGGTCGCCGAGCACCCATGTCGTGTACGGCATGCCGCCCATGTCCTGGTCGCGGGCCTCCCAGCCGAACGCCTGTCCGTAGAAAGACTTGGCCGCCGCGGTGTCGCGGGTGGCCAGCTCGTTCCAGCTCATCGCGCCGGGCTCGTTCACGAGCTGGGCGCCCCTGTGCTCCCCCGGCTCCCAGAGGCAGCAGACGGCGCCGGTCGGATCGCTGAAGACGGCGTTGCGTCCCTGATCCATCACGTCCATCTGGGCCATGACGTTGCCGCCGGCGCCCTTGATCTTCTCCACCGTGCCGTCAACGTCGTCGACGATCACGTAGGTGCGCCACGAGGGCGGCTCCCCGGGGCCCGGGGGACCGTAGCCGGCGACCTGCCTGCCTCCCTTCGTGAAGATCCGATAGCCGCCGGTCAAGTCCTTAGGTCCCGGGCTGAAGCTCTCCCAGCCGAACAGGCCCTCGTAGAAACGGGTCGCGGCGTCGACGTCGGGGGCGGCCAGGTCGGTCCACCCGGGGGTGCCGCTCGGGAAGCCGTTCATCTCGGGCACGGGCTCTCCTCTCCTTGCGGTGGCATACCTCCTACCGACGCGGGGCGCGCCCGAGTTCTTCCCGAATCGCGGGGCGGTTGAGCGCGCGCCGTGCCCGACCAAGGGCGCGGCGGAGTCCCCGACCCCCTCGCGAAGCGGTCGTGGCGGCGCTCGGCGCCCGCTCCACGTGCCCGGCTGCAGCTCGAGCATCTACCATCGCGCGCGGCGGGCAGAGACCGGAGAGGAGAGCCATGGCCGTAGCGGCGAGCGTCCTGACCGACGCCCAGCGGGAGACCCTCGAGGCGCTGTGCGACACCTTCGTGCCGTCGCTCGAGGCCGAGGTCGGCGACCCGGTCGAGCGCGAGTTCCTCGCCCGCGCGACGTCGGACATGGAGATCCCGGCTCGGATCGAGCAGTCGTTCGCCGACACCCTTCTCCCCGAGGAGATCGCCCGGTTCGCCGCCCTGCTCGACGCGCTCGCCGAACAGCGCTTCGCCGAGGCGCCGCTCGACGCCCGCACCCAGATGGTGCACGCCTTCCGCGACGGCGACCCGCAGGCCAGGCTCGGCCTCCACTCGCTGAAGGCGCTGACGATGCTGCTCTTCTACGCGCTGCCCGACGAGCAGGGGCGAAATCCGAACTGGCCGGCCCTTAGCTACCCGGGGGCGCTCTCGCCGCCGCCCGCCCCCGACGCTGCCCCGAAGACGATCACGACGGAGTCCGTCTCCGGGCCCGAGGTCGTGCTCGAGTGCGACGTCTGCGTCATCGGGTCGGGCGCCGGCGGCGGGGTGATCGCCGCCCGGTGCGCCGAGGCCGATCGCTCGGTGCTCGTGCTCGAGGCCGGCCGCTACCGCAACGAGGCCGACTTCAAGCAGCTCGAGCTGCCCGGCTACCAGGAGCTCTACTACGGCGGCGGGCTGGTCGGCTCAGAGGACGGCTCGATCTCGATCCTGGCCGGGCAGACCCTCGGAGGCGGCACCGTCGTCAACTACATGAATTGCATCCCCACCCCTGAGCACATCGCGCGCGAGTGGTCGGAGCACGGGCTCGCTGGGCTCGACGACTACGAGACCTACAAGCGCGAGCACATCGACGCGGTCATGCACCGGTTGGCCGCCAACACCGAGGCGACGAGCCAGAACCGGACCCACCAGCTCCTGCGCGACGCCTTCGACGCCCTCGGCTACGAGCACCGTCCGATCGTGCGGAACGCCTGCCTCGACGACGACCTCGAGACCTGCGGCTTCTGCATGGTCGGCTGCCAGAGGGGTTGCAAGCGCTCGGCCATGAAGACCTGGCTGCAGGACGCCTCGGACGCCGGCGCCAGGGCGATCCCGGGCTGCCGCGCCGAGCGCATCGTCGTCGAGGACGGGCGCGCGGCCGGCGTGGAGGCCGCGGTCGCCCACGAGGACGGCTCGACGACCACGCTTACGGTGCGGGCCCCGACGGTGGTGGTCGCCTGCGGCTCGATCGAGTCGCCGGCCCTGCTGCTGCGGAGCGGGATCGGGGGTCCGGCCGCCGGCAGGCACCTGCGCGTTCACCCGGCCTACGTGGTGATCGGGGCCTACGACGAGCCGATCGAGGGCTGGCGCGGCCAGATCCAGTCGCTCGTCTCAGACCGCTTCGCGGAGGTCGAGGACGGCTTCGGCTTCCTCTTCGAGGCCACGACGATGCACCCCGGGATGATCGGAGCGAGCTACCCGTGGGCGGACGGCCGCTCGCACAAGGAGCTCATGCACGCGCTCCGCTTCCACGCGCCTTTCATCGCCGTGGCTCGCGACCACGGGGAGGGCGAGGTGGCGATCGACCCGCTCGGCCGCGCGGTGGTCCGCTGGGGACTGACCGACGACGTCGACGCCCGGCTCGCCCGCCGGGCCAACGTCGAGCTGTGTCGCCTCCACGAGGCCGCGGGCGCGGTTGAGGTCTTCACCGGGCACGCGCGCGAGGTGCGCTGGCGCCGCGGCGCCGAGGGCTTCGACGAGTACCTGACGCGGGTGGAGTCGGCGAGCTACGCGCCAAACGACATCACCTTCTTCACCGCCCACCAGATGGGGTCGTGCCGGATGGGCTCCGACCCGCGGAGCTCGGTGGCCGACGGGCGCGGCGAGCTGCACGACCTGAGCGGAGTCTGGATCGGCGACGCGTCGGCGTTCCCGACCGCCCCCGGGGTGAACCCGATGATCTCGATCATGGCGCTGGCCCACCGGACGGCCGGGGAGCTGCTCGCCTCCTGACCCCGTTCGAGCAGCTCGACTTCCTCTACATGCCGAGCCGCGACGTGGCCGCCGAGCTCGGCCACTTCACGGAGCAGCTCGGGGCCGAGCCGATCTTCGCGATCGAGGCCTTCGACACCCGGGTGGCGATGTTCGCGCTGGGCGACGGACCGCCGGCGCTGCTGCTCGCCGAGCACCTCGAGGGCGAGCGTCCGGTGCTCGTCTTCCGGGTCGGCGACCTCGAGGCCGCGATCGCCGACCTCGAGGCCCGGGGCCTGCGACCCGGCCCGCGGTTCGGGATCCCCCACGGGCCCGGCTGCTCCATCGAGGTGCCGGGCGGCCACCGCCTGGCGACCTACGAGCGCACGCGCCCCGAGGCCGCCGCCCACCTCGCCGGCCGGCGCGACTTCTGAGCGCCGCTCAGAGCCACGGACGGCGCCCTGACGCGACCCAGGCCTCGAGCAGGGGGTCGACGAGCTCGTACGGGCCGCCCGGCGCCCCCCGCCGCAGGTCGCCGCGTCGGGCCAGCTCGCGGCTCACGTCGCGGGCCGTGCCCTTGCTGAGGTTGAACCGAGCGAGCGTGCGCTTGGCGTAGAGGGAGCTGCCGCCGCCCCAGCGGCCGCCCCACGCCACGGCGGCCAGGACCCGCCGCTCGTTGGCCGAGAGGCGCTCCCAGTAGCGCTCGAAGGTCTCCTGCAGCTCGGCGAATGCCGCGTGGACCGCGCTCGCCCACTGCTCGTCCCCCGCGGTCGCCCCGGCGGGGGTGGCCTCCCAGAGGTGGTGGGCCATCAACATCGCCCGCTGGGGGTGGCCCTGCACCAGCCCGAGCAGCTCGTCCAGCGGTGGACCGGCGGAGCGACCCGTCTCGGCGAAGCCCCTCTCGATGTAGCGGGCGAGCGGCTCGTCGGGGAGGGGGCCGAGGGCGATCTGGCGGGCCTGCCCGTAGAGCGGCCGTTCACGGGTCCCGAAGAGCTCCGCCATCAGGCCGGCGTGCGAGCCCGCGAACACGTAGCTCGCCTCCTGGCGATGATGCTGGATGCGGCTGCGGATGATCGCGTCGGCCCGATCGCTGGCGGTCAGGACCTCCTGGAACTCGTCGAGCACGACCACGGTCGTCTCGCCGGTTCGCCCGTGGATGGCCCGCGGCAGGTCGAGCAGCTCGCCGAGCCGCTCCTCGGCCTCCTCCGCAGGCAGCGACTCGAGCTCGACCCGGGCGCCCGGCATCCCGGCCCGGCCGCGGACCCGCCACTTGCGGCGGAGCCCGGCGAACCAGGCCGCGAGCGGACCCTTCAACGCGTCGATGTAGGCGTGCTCGACCCGCCCGGCCAGGTCGCTGAGCGAGATCACGCCGAAGAGGTCGACGTATACCGAGCGCATGCCGAGCAGCCCGACGTCGCGGGCCAGCCGGGCCAGCAGGGTGGTCTTCCCGTAGCGCCGGGGGGCGGAGAGCCGCGCGTTGTGCCCTCCTTCGGCGAGGCCGACGAGCCGGCGGAGCTGGTCCTCGCGGTCGATCAGCTGGTCCGCGGGGGCGGGAGCGTCGATGACGAACGGGTTGGGCATCGGTACGGAGGAACCGTACCAGTTGGTACGGACGTACCGTACCGCAAGCGCCGGGCAATACCCGCCCGGCGCGTCGTCCTATCGAGGGGTCGCAGGAGGACCCTTCTCTAGGAGGACGCCGCGACTCTCAGCGCTCCAGCTTGGCCCGGCCCCGGCGTCCGGTCGACGCGCTCTCGTCGGCCGCGCGCTCGGAGGCGCGGAGCGGCTTCTGGAGCCAGCGTCGGAGCGGCCCGGGCGCGTGCCCGACTCCGCGCTGACC
>DASQXU010000151.1:0-4273 GCA_035639555.1 Thermoleophilaceae bacterium | reverse complement strand
CCGCACGGGCGCGCGCGATTCGACGGAAGGACGGACACCTCGATGCCCGCGGACCGCGCCGAGATCCCCCACAGCGCGGCGGCCGACCCATGGCTCAACGCCGCCCCGCGGCCGCAGCCGAGCACGGCCGCCATCCAGACGCCGGCCCGGGTGAGCTGCGGCCGCCCGACCACGTAGACACCGCGCCTCACGCGGTGCAGCCGACCGGTTCGCACTCGATGCCGGATGCCATCTTGGGTCAACCCGAGACCTCGGAGCTGCGCCGCGGTCACCACGCCGTGCTGACGCGCCGCGAGCGCGAGCACCTCGCCTAGCGACGGTTGACCAACTACCGGGGCCATAGACCCGGTAAGTGGTCACGCGTCGAGACTCGCCCCCGCTAGCGCTTCTTCAGCGGTGCGTAGTCGGCCATCAGCTTGCGCTCGGAGCCGTCGCCCGAGAAGCGCACGACGACCAGGCCGCCGGCCTCGACTCCGGTCACGACGCCGTCGCCGAACTGGGCGTGCACCACGTCGTCGCCCAAGGCGAACGAGGCGGGGGCGCGCTCGCTCGGCCCGGGGGCGGGCCAGGCGTCGACCGGCGGGGGCGCGTGCTCGGCCGCGTCGGTGAGCTCGTCGGGGATCTCGTCGATGAAGCGGCTGGGCAGGTTCCAGTCCCGGGCGCCGTAGAGGGTGCGGGCGCGCGCGAAGGTCAGGTAGAGCTCGCGCTTGGCCCGGGTCACGCCGACGTAGCAGAGTCGGCGCTCCTCCTCGAGATCGCCGGCCTCGATCGCCCGCGAGTGGGGGAAGACCCCGTCCTCGCAGCC
Organism: Thermoleophilaceae bacterium; assembly: GCA_035639555.1. Lineage (GTDB taxonomy): Bacteria > Actinomycetota > Thermoleophilia > Solirubrobacterales > Thermoleophilaceae > DASQXU01. The sequence goes on along the minus strand of DASQXU010000151.1, from coordinate 3,468 downwards.
GATCATGAACACGATCCCGAACTCGAGCCCCTTGGCGTTGTGGAGGGTCATCAGGGTCACGACGCCCTCGTCGTCGCGCAGGGCGTCCTGCTCCGAGAACAGCGCCACCTGCTGGAGGAACTCCTCGACCGAAGGCGCCTCCGCGGTCGCGTCGTACTCGCGGGCCACGCCCACGAGCTCCTCGAGGTTCTCGAGCCGCCCCTGGGCCTCGATCGTGCGCTCGGCCCGCAGGGCCTCGAGGTAGCCGGTCTCGTCGAGCGTCTCCTCGAGCAGCTCCCCGACCGGCGCCCGGCCCTCGGCCCGCTCGCGCAGCCGCTGCATCACCGACATGAACCTCCCGACGGCCTTGATCGCGGCCGCGCCCAGGCCCGGGACGTCCTCTGGCGCGGCGGCCACCTCCCACACCGGCTCCCCCACCGTGTTGGCGTGGGAGACGATCCGCCCCTGCGAGGTCTGGCCGATGCCCCTGCGCGGCGAGTTCACGACCCGCTGGAAGGCGACGACGTCGGCCGGGTTCACGAGGAGGGTGAGGTAGGCGAGCGCGTCCTTGACCTCGGCCCGCTCGTAGAAGCGGGTCCCGCCGATCACCTGGTACGCGACGCCGTAGCGCACCAGCATGTCCTCGAGCACCCGCGACTGGGCGTTGGTCCGGTAGAAGACGGCGATCTCGTCGCGCGAGGCGCCCTCCTCGACCAGGCGCTCGATCTCCGCCACCACGAAGCGGGCCTCGGCGTGCTCGTCGTCGAGCTCCCGCACGTGCACCGGGTCGCCCTCGCCCAGCTCGCTCCACAGCGCCTTGGGCTTGCGCGAGCGGTTGTGGGAGATCACCGCGTTGGCCGCCGAGAGGATGGTCTGGGTCGAGCGGTAGTTCTGCTCGAGCTTGACCACGTGGGCGTCCGGGAAGTCGTCCTCGAAGTCGAGGATGTTGCGGATGTCGGCGCCGCGGAAGCGGTAGATCGACTGGTCGTCGTCCCCCACCACCGAGAGGTTTCGGTGCTCCTCGCAGAGGTGGCGAAGCCAGACGTACTGGGCGCGGTTGGTGTCCTGGTACTCGTCGACCAGCACCTGGACGAAGCCGCGGCGGTAGCGCTCGCGGACCTCGGGGAACAGCTCGAACAGGCTCACGCAGCGGAACAGCAGGTCGTCGAAGTCCATCGCGTTCATCGCGTGGATGCGCTTCTCGTACAGCTCGTAGACGTCGGCCGCCGTCTGCTCGAAGAACGAGGAGACCTTGAGCCGGTAGGCGGCGGCGTCGAGGAGCTGGTTCTTGGCGTCCGAGATCTGCCGCCTGATGCCGCGCGGGGCGAAGCGCTTGGGGTCGACGTCGAGCTCCTCGAGGCACTGCTTGACGAGCCGCAGGGAGTCGGCCTCGTCGTAGATCGTGAAGCCGCGGGTGTAGCCGAGGCGCTGCGCGTCCGAGCGCAGCATCCGGGCGCAGGCCGAGTGGAAGGTCATGACCCACATCGCTCGCGCGCGCCGGCCGACCAGCGACTCTACCCGCCCGCGCATCTCCTCCGCCGCCTTGTTGGTGAAGGTGATCGCGAGGATCTCGCCGGGTCCGGCGCACCCGGTCCCGACCAGGTAGGCGATCCGGTGGGTGAGCACCCGGGTCTTACCCGAGCCGGCTCCGGCGAGGATCAGCAGCGGCCCGTCGCCGTGGGTCACCGCCTCCCGCTGCGGCTCGTTCAGGCCCTCGAGCAAGCGGTCCGGCGCGGTGGCGGTGCTCACCGGAGAGACGATAGAGCGCTCAGAGGTCGCGTCGGGCGAAGGCGGTGCGCGCGAGCCCGGCCACCAGCACGAGGTAGGCGACCGCCCACAGCCAGAGCAACGGCCCCGCGTGCTGGGCGCCGCCGAATGGTCCGAGGCGGACCGCCGCACCGGTGAAGCCGCCCTGGTCGGCGGTGAGAGAGTCGAGACCCGACTGGTAGAGCGCCTCGAAGGGCACGAGCCACGAGGCCACCTTCGCGATCTGCTCGAGCGAGTGGATGGCCAGCGCCTCCCCGATCTGCCCGAGCAGCCCGGCGACCAGTCCGGCTCCGAACACCATGAACACGGCGATCCCGTTGGCCGTGGCCGAGAGGAAGACCGACCCCAGCAACGACAGGCTGGCGATGACCACCACCCCGAGGGCCAGGCCGAGCCCCGGACCGACGATCCGGTCCGGCCACCAGCCGCCGATCGCGCCGGTCAGGAGCAGGGACCCGAAGTAGACCACCAGCACGTAGCCCGCGCACACCGCGGCCGCGGCCAGCAGCCGCCCGGCGAGCAGCGCCGTGCGCCCGACCGGGCGGACGACCAGCGGCTGGAGCAGCCCGCGCTCGGCGTCGCCGCGCACGGCGCTCAGCGTCAGGAACGCGGCGAGCACCGCACCCAGGAACAAGGTGCCGAACATGGCCAGGCCGAAGATGGTCGAGCCGGTGACCACCTTGGCGTTCACGAGCGCGTTCTGGCCCGAGAACTCGCGCACCCGGTGGAACGCCTCGGCGGCGCCGGCGGCGTAGAGGCCGCCGAAGGCGAGGGTCAGTACGAGCACGACCAGGAACACCCGCCGCCGGACGCTCTCCCGGATCGCGTACGAGGCGATCGTCGCCACGTCGGTCATCGGGCGGCCCCGACCGCCTCGAGGTAGGCGTCCTCGAGGGTCGATGCGAGCACCCGCACCCCGTACACCCGCCTCCCCTCCTCGACCAGCTCGGCGACGATCGCCGGCGCGTCCTCGCGACCCGCGCCATCGTAGGTCCGCGGCCCCTCGTCGGTCTCGACCTCCACCCCACGCGGGCGCGCCAGCTCCGCGGGACGGCCGTGGCTGACCACCGCCCCGGCGAGGAGGATCGCCACCCGATCGCAGACGAGCTCGATCTCGCTCAGGAGGTGCGAGTTGAGCAGCACGGCCACCCCCTGCCCGCGGAGCTCGAGCAGCAGCTCGCGGACGATTCGCCGGCCGACCGGGTCGAGGGCGCTGGTCGGCTCGTCGAGGAGGAGGAGGGACGGCGAGCCGACGAGCGCCTGCGCGATCCCGAGCCGCTGCTGCATCCCCTTGGACATCTCCTCCACCCGGGTGGCGCGCGCGTCGGCGAGCCCGACCAGCTCCAGCAGCCTGCCCCGCTCGGCGCCGCCCCCGGCCGATCCGGAGAGGCGCTGGTGGAGCTCGAGCAGCTCGTCCGCGCGGAGCCAGCCCGGGAAGCGGAAGAGCTCCGCTAGGTAGCCGATCGAGGCCCGGGCTCGAGCCGAGCCGGCCGGCTCGCCGCAGACCTCGGCCGTGCCGGCGTCGGCGCGCACCAGGCCGCAGGCGATCTTCACGAGCGTCGACTTGCCGGCCCCGTTCGGGCCGAGCAACCCGACCAGCTCGCCGCGCTCTACCCGCAGGTCCACGCCGTCGAGCGCCACCGCCGCCCCGTAGCGCTTACTCAATCCGTGGCAGGCGAGCGCCGGCACCGGCCGGAGTGTAGGAAGGGCCTACGCTCCGGC